>NZ_DAMCAM010000001.1:0-132380 GCF_032059615.1 Melaminivora sp.
GGCCGGCGGCACCGGCGGCCACATCTTCCCGGGCCTGGCCGTGGCCGAGGAGCTGGCTGCGCGCGGCTGGCGCGTGCACTGGCTGGGCACGCCCGGCAGCATGGAGTCGCACCTGGTGCCGCCGCGCGGCATCGCGTTCGAGACCATCGATTTCTCCGGCGTGCGCGGCAAGGGCGTGCTGACGCTGGCGCTGCTGCCCGTGCGGCTGCTGCGTGCCTTTGGGCAGGCGCTGGGCGTGCTGCGCCGCGTCAGGCCTGACGTGGTGATCGGCCTCGGGGGCTACGTCACCTTCCCTGGCGGGCTGATGGCCTCGGCCGCGGGCCGGCCCCTGGTGCTGCACGAGCAAAACTCCGTGCCCGGCCTGGCCAACCGGCTGCTGGCGCTGGTGGCCGACCGGGTCTACACCGCCTTTCCAGGCGTGCTGGCCGGGCGGCGCACGCAGTGGGTGGGCAACCCGCTGCGTGCGGCCTTCCTGCAGCAGGCCGGGCCGGCCGAGCGCTTTGCCGGGCGCAGCGGCCCGCTCAGGCTGCTGGTGGTGGGCGGCAGCCTGGGGGCGCGCGCGCTCAACGAGATCGTGCCGCAGGCGCTGGCCCTGCTGCCCGAGGCCGAGCGCCCCGAGGTCGTGCACCAGAGCGGCGCGGCCCAGATCGACGCGCTGCGCGCCAACTACCAGGCCGCTGGCGTGCAGGCCGAGCTGACGCCCTTCATCGACGACACGGCGGCTGCTTTTGCCGCTGCCGACCTCATCGTCTGCCGCGCCGGCGCCAGCACCGTCACCGAGATCGCCGCCGTGGGCGCGGCCGCGGTGTTCGTGCCCTTTCCCTTCGCCGTGGACGACCACCAGACGGCCAACGCCCGCTTCCTTGTGGACGCTGGCGCGGGCTGGCTGGTGCCGCAGGACGAACTCACCCCCGAGCGGCTGGCCGGCATGCTTCAAAAAATGGAGCGCTCCGCCCTTGCGGGGCGCGCGCTGGAGGCCAAAAAGATGCAAAAAACCCAGGCCGCCCGTGAGGTGGCCATGGCCTGCGAGGAGCTGGCATGAGCCTGTCCCGAGCCTTTTCGTGGCGCCCGTTGCCCCGCAAAGGCGGCAGGTGCAAGGCGCCCGCCGCAAGCCGCACTGGTGTGCGACGAGGATGGGCAACGCCGCAGATGCCGCCTTTGCGGGGCAACCCTTCGGGCAAGGCAGCAAAAGGCCGCAATCGTTGTTGCGCGCCTTGCCCAGGCCAACGGCATGGGCCGCAGCGCGCGCCTAGATTGCAACCTTTTGCTGCCTTGCGGACGCCACGAAAAGGCTCGGGACAGGCTCTATGAAACACGCCATCCGCCACATCCATTTCGTCGGCCTGGGCGGCTCGGGCATGTGCGGCATCGCCGAGGTGCTGCACAACCTGGGCTTTCGTGTGTCGGGCTCGGACTTGCAGGCCAGCGGCGTGCTCGAGCGCCTGGCCGCGCTGGGCATCGCCACGCACGTAGGCCATGCGGGCGCGCACATCGCCGGTGCCGACGTGGTCGTCACCTCCACCGCGGTGCAGGCGGACAACCCCGAGGTGCGCGCCGCGCGCGCGGCCGGCGTGCCCGTGGTGCCGCGCGCGCTGATGCTGGCCGAACTCATGCGCATGAAGCGCGGCATCGCGATTGCCGGCGCGCACGGCAAGACCACCACCACCAGCCTGGTGGCCAGCATCTTGGCCGAGGCCGGGCTGGACCCGACCTACGTCATCGGCGGGCGCCTCAACAGCGCCGGCAGCAATGCGCGCCTGGGGCAGGGCGACTACATCGTGGTCGAGGCCGACGAGTCGGACGCCTCGTTTCTGAACCTGCTGCCGGTGCTGGCGGTGGTCACCAACATCGACGCCGACCACATGGAGACCTACGGTCACGACTTCGGCCGCCTGCAGCAGGCCTTCGTGGACTTTTTGCACCGCATGCCGTTCTATGGCCGCGCCATCGTCTGCAGCGACGATGCGGCGGTGCGCGCCATCGCCCCGCGCGTCGCGCGCCCGCTCACGCGCTACGGCCTGGGCGAAGACGCCGACGTGCGCGCCAGCGGCGTACGCGCGGTGGGCACGCAGATGCATTTCTCCGTGCAGCGGCGCATCGGCGGCCAGGAGCTGCCCGCGCTCGACGTGGTGCTGAACCTGCCCGGCCTGCACAACGTGCAGAACGCGCTGGCGGCCATCGCCGTGGCGGCCGAGCTGCAGGTTCCCGACGGGCCGCTGCTGCGCGCGTTGGCGGGCTTCACCGGCGTGGGCCGGCGCTTCCAGAGCCACGGCGAGCTGCCGGCCGCGGGCGGCGGGCATTTCACGCTGATCGAGGACTACGGGCACCACCCGGTGGAGCTGGCCGCGACGCTGGCGGCCGCGCGCGGCGCCTGGCCGGGCAGGCGCATCGTGCTGGCCTTCCAGCCGCACCGCTACAGCCGCACGCGCGACTGCTTCGCCGACTTTGTGCGGGTGCTGTCGGGCGCCGACGCGCTGTTGCTGACCGAGGTCTATGCCGCGGGCGAGGCACCGATCGCCGGCGCTGATGGCCAGGCGCTGGCGCGCGCCGTGGGCGCGGCCGGGCGGCAGGCGGGCGAGCCGGTGTTCGTGGCCGACGTGGCCGCGCTGCCCGGGCGCATCGCCGCCCTGGCGCGCGGCGGCGACGTGGTGCTGTGCATGGGGGCGGGCTCCATCGGCGCGGTAGCCGCCCAGGTGGCACAATGGATTCAAAAACAAGAGCAAACTATCGAAGAAGGATGCGGGCTATGACCCAATTCGACCCCATGATCGAGCCTGCGGCACTGGGCAAGGTGGCGGTGCTGATGGGCGGCGCATCCAACGAGCGCGAGGTCTCGCTCATGTCCGGCGGCGGCGTGCTGCAGGCGCTGCGCGCGCGCGGCGTCGATGCCCACGCCTTCGACCCGGCCCAGGCCGGCCTGGACGAGCTCAAGAGCCATGGCTACGCGCGCTGCTTCATCGCCCTGCACGGCCGCCACGGCGAGGACGGCACGGTGCAGGGCGCGCTCGAGCTACTGGGCATTCCCTACACCGGGCCGGGCGTCATGGCCTCCAGCATCGCCATGGACAAGGTCATGACCAAGCGCATCTGGCGCGCCGAAGGCCTGCCTACCCCCGACTGGCGCCTGGTGGCCAGCGCCACCGAGACCGTCCAGGCCTTCCAGGCGCTGGGCGCACCCATGATCGTCAAGCCCTCGCGCGAGGGTTCCACGCTCGGCCTGACCAAGGTGACCACCCTTGGTCAGTGCGAGCAGGCCTATATGCTGGCCGCGCGCTACGACCCGGAGGTGCTGTGCGAGCAGTTCATCGACGGCATCGAGACCACCTGCCCGGTGCTGGGCCAGGGCCTGCTCGCCCAGGCGCTGCCGGTGATCCGCATCGAGGCGCCCGAGGGCAACTACGATTACCAGAATAAATACTTCACCGACGCGACGCAGTACCACTGCCCGAGCGGCCTGCCCGAGGACGAGGAGCGCGAGATCGGCCGCCTGGTGGTCGAGGCCTTCCGCACCCTGGGCTGCCGCGGCTGGGCGCGCGCCGACATCATGGTGCGCAGGAGCGACCGCAAGCCCTTCCTGCTGGAGATCAACACCTCGCCCGGCATGACGGGCCATTCGCTCGTGCCCATGTCGGCGCGCGCCGCCGGCGTGAGCTACGAGGAGCTGTGCCTGCGCATCCTGGCCGACGCCTCGCTCGACGCCCTACAGGGCCGGGCCCGCGCCTGAGACTCGGCACAGAGGACAACACCCCGTGAACGTCGCCGCCACCACGCTGCCCGCCCCGCTGGACGTCCGGCTGATGAACGCCACCGCCGCGGTGCTGTTCGTCGGCCTGGCGCTGGCCACGCTGTGGCTGTGTGGCGGCTGGCTGCTGCGCCAGCCCATGTTTTCGGTGGCGCGCATCGTCGTGCAGGGCGAGCTGCTGCACACCAGCGCCAGGAGCCTGCGTGCCAACGTTGCGCCGCAGCTGGTGGGCAACTTCCTCACCCTGGACCTGGAGGCCGCGCGCCACGCCTTCGAGCAGGTGCCGTGGGTGCGCAGCGCGCAGGTGCGCCGCGAGTTCCCGGGCGACCTGCGCGTGCTGCTGCAGGAGCACGACGTGGCCGCGCGCTGGGGCGAGGGCGGCGGCATGCTGGTCAACAGCCATGGCGAGGTGTTCGAGGCCGACGACGACGGGCTCGACCTGGAGGACCTGCCGCGCCTGCAGGGCCCGGCCGACCGCGCCGCCGAGCTGCTGGACATGGCGCGCCGCCTGGAGCCGGCGCTCGCGCCCCTGGGCTCGCCGCTGGACGCGCTCGAGCTTTCGGGCCAGGGCGGCTGGCGCGCCACGCTGGACAGCGGCGCGCTGCTGGAGCTGGGTGGCGGCACGCCGGCGCAGGTGCTCGAGCGCGTGCGCCGCCTCACCAACACATTGCCGCAGGTGGCCGAGGCGCAGGGCCGCACGGTGGCGGCGCTGGAGTCGGCGGACCTGCGCCATCCCAGCGGCTACGCGCTGCGCCTGCGCGGCGTGACCACCGTGAGCAGTGACACCGCGGCCCGGGCGCCTGCGGCGCGCGCGGCCGCACGCCCGGCGCCTCGCCGTGCACCGAACAAGAACCATTGAGGGCAAGGACTAGCGAAGCGATGGCAAGGGAATACAAGGACGTGGTCGTGGGGCTGGACATCGGCACCGCCAAGGTCATGGTCGTGGTGGCCGAGGTGCTGCCCGGTGGCGGGCTCAAGCTCGCCGGCCTGGGCGTGGCGCCTTCCAATGGCCTCAAGCGCGGCGTGGTGGTCAACATCGACGCCACGGTGCAGAGCATCCAGCAGGCGCTGAAAGAGGCCGAGCTGATGGCCGACTGCCGCATCCAGCGGGTCTATACCGGCATCACCGGCAGCCACATCCGCGGACTCAACTCCAGCGGCATGGTGGCCATCAAGGACCGTGAGGTCACGCCCGCCGACGTGGCGCGCGTGGTCGAGACGGCCAAGGCCATCAATATCTCCAGTGACCAGCGCCTCCTGCTGGTCGAGCCGCAGGAGTTCGTGATCGATGGGCAGGACGTGCGCGAGCCCATCGGCATGAGCGGCATCCGCCTGGAGGCCAAGATCCATATCGTCACCGGTGCGCAGAGCGCGGCCGAGAACATCATCAAGTGCGTGCGCCGCTGCGGGCTGGAGGTCGAGCAGCTGCTGCTCAACCCGTTGGCGTCCAGCCAGTCGGTGCTCACCGACGACGAGCGCGAGCTGGGCGTGGCGGTGGTGGACATCGGCGCCGGTGCCACCGATGTGGCCATCTTCACCGGCGGTGCCATCCGCCACACGGCCGTGATCCCGATCGCCGGCGACCTGATCACCAGCGACATCGCCATGGCGCTGAGGACGCCCACCAAGGACGCCGAGGACATCAAGGTCGAGAGCGGCTACGCCAAGCAGCTGCTGGCCGACCCCGAGGCGCAGGTCGAGGTGCCGGGCCTGGGCGACAGGAGCCCGCGCATGCTCTCGCGCCAGGCGCTGGCCGGGGTGATCGAGCCGCGCGTCGAAGAGATTTTTTCGCTGGTGCAGCAGGTCATCCGCGATTCGGGCTTCGAGGAGATGCTGTCCTCGGGAATCGTGCTCACCGGCGGCAGCGCCGTCATGCCGGGCATGGTGGAACTCGGCGAGGACATCTTCTTGAAGCCCGTGCGCCGGGGCGTGCCCAAGTATTCCGGGGCGCTGGCCGACATGATCGCCCAGCCGCGCGCGGCCACCGTCATGGGCCTGCTGGAAGAAGCCCGCCTGGCGCGCCTGCGCGGCTTCAAGGTCGCGGCCAAGAGCGGCTCGGTCAAGACGGCCTTCGGCCGCTTCAAGGATTTCATCGTGGGGAACTTCTGACCATGCGAACCACCCCCCAACACCGAAAACGCCGCCGTCTGCGATGCGACGGCGCACCGCCCGGCGGGGCCACGCGAGCCCACCCCCGCCACTACCCACCCCATCACGAAAAAGCCAGAGGAGCAGCAACATGAGCATCGAAATGATCGAAACCGAAGAATTCAACCAGGGCACCCTCATCAAGGTGATCGGCGTGGGCGGCGGCGGCGGCAACGCGGTCGCGCACATGATCGACCGCAGCGTGCAGGGCGTGGAGTTCGTCTGTGCCAACACCGATGCCCAGGCGCTGCTGCGCAGCACCGCGCACCGCACGGTGCAGCTGGGCAACAACGGTCTGGGCGCCGGCAGCAAGCCCGAGAAGGCGCGCGAGGCGGCCGAGGCTGCGTCCGAGGACATCCGCCAGGCGATCTCGGGCGCGCACATGCTGTTCATCACCGCCGGCATGGGTGGCGGCACCGGCACGGGCGCCGCGCCCGTGATCGCGCGCCTGGCCAAGGAGATGGGCATCCTCACCGTGGGCGTGGTCACCAAGCCCTTCGAGTGGGAAGGCAGCCGCAAGATGAAGAACGCGGAAGAGGGCCTGGCCGAGCTGGAGGCCAACGTGGACTCCCTCATCGTGGTGCTCAACGAGAAGCTGCTGGAGGTGCTGGGCGACGACGTGGGCCAGGAAGAGGCCTTCGCCCACGCCAACGACGTGCTCAAGAACGCCGTGGGCGGCATCGCCGAGATCATCAACGAGTACGGCCAGGTGAACGTCGACTTCGAGGACGTGCGCACCGTCATGGGCGAGCCCGGCAAGGCCATGATGGGCACGGCCACCGCCGCCGGCCCGGACCGCGCGCGCATCGCCGCCGAGCAGGCGATTGCCTGCCCGTTGCTGGAGGGCATCGATCTGTCGGGCGCGCGCGGCGTGCTGGTGCTGGTGACGGCCAGCAAGGGCAGCCTGAAGCTGTCGGAGTCGCGCCTGGCGATGAACACCATCAACGCCTACGCCTCGCCCGACGCCCACGTCATCTTCGGCGCGGCGTATGACGAGTCGCTCGGCGACGCCATCCGCGTCACGGTGATCGCCACCGGGCTGTCGCGCGCCAACGCCCGCCGCCAGAGCATGCAGGTGGTGCAGGGCAGCCTGCGCACCGGCACCGACAACGTGTCCTACCACATGCCCGGTGCCGGCAGCACCGTTCCGGGCGTGGCGGGCGTGGGCGCCGCGGCGTCGGCCGACTACAACAACATGGCCGTGCCCAGCGTCTGGCGCACCAACCGCACGCAGGCCACGGCGCGCGTGGACGCGCTGTCCTCGGGCGGCATGGACGAGCTGGAGATCCCGGCGTTCCTGCGCAAGCAGGCCGACTGAGCATCGCCCGGCGCCCCGGGCGGCGCCGTCGCCCGCTTCTGAGAACCCGCTGGCGCGAAGCCCGCGGGTTTTTTCATGGGCGCGGCGCGCCTTCCAGCCGGAACAGGGCCACCACCTGCGTGAGCTTGAGGGCCTGCTCGCGCAGGCTCTCGGCGGCGGCGGTCGACTCCTCGACCAGCGCGGAGTTCTGCTGCGTCATCTGGTCGAGCTGGTTCATGGCCGTGCTGACCTGGCCGATGCCCTGGCTCTGCTCGGAGGTGGCCGCGCCGATCTCGCCGATGATGTCCGTGACGCGCCGGACGCTGGCGACGATGTCGCCCATGGTCGCGCCGGCGTTGCCCACCAGCTGCGAGCCGCTTTCCACCTGCTGCACCGAGGCGCCGATCAGGGTCTTGATCTCCCGGGCGGCCTGGGCCGAGCGCTGGGCGAGCTGACGCACTTCGCCGGCCACCACGGCAAAGCCCCGGCCGGCGTCGCCGGCGCGCGCCGCCTCCACCGCGGCGTTCAGCGCCAGGATGTTGGTCTGGAAGGCGATGCCATCGATCACGCCGGTGATGTCGCTGATCCTGCGGCTGCCTTCGTTGATCTCCTGCATGGTGTCCACCACCTGCGCGACCACCTCGCCACCGCGCGCGGCGACCTGGGCGGCCGAGCCGGCCAGCTGGTTGGCCAACTGTGCCGATTCAGACGTCTGGCGCACGGTGCTGGAGAGCTCTTCCATGCTGCTGGCCGTGGCCTGCAGGTTGCTCGCCGTGTCCTCGGTGCGGTGTGCCAGGTCGTTGTTGCCCTGGGCGATCTCGGCGGCGGCCGTGGCGATGCCATCCGAGGCCGAGCGCACCTCGGACACCAGGCGGCGCAGCGAGGCCACCATGTGCGCGAGCCCGTCCAGCAGCGAGCCTTTCGGGCTGTCGGGCATGGGCGTGTCCAGCCGGCCCTGCGCCACTTCGGCCATGACCGCCATGGCCTGCGAGGGGTCGCCGCCGATCTGGCGCAGCACCGAGCGCAGCACCACCCAGCCCACGGCCGCCACCAGCAGCATGACGGCCGCCACCAGCGCCAGGTCCTTGAACAGCGCCTGGCGCACGGCGGCGTCCACGTCGTCCATGTACAGGCCCGAGCCCACGAACCAGTTCCAGCCGTCCACGCGCATGGCGTATTGCAGCTTGGGCACCAGCGCCTGCTGGCCCGGGCGTGGGAACATGGCCGGCACGAACACCCGCCCGTCGCGGCTCGCGGCGAGAGCCTCGTTGATCTGGCGCAGCAGGTCCATGCCCGTGCCGTCCTTGAGCTTGCCCGTCATGTCCCGGCCTTCCCACTCGGGCTTGATGGGGTGCATCACGCCGCGGCTGTCCAGCGTCCAGATGTAGAAATACTCGGTGCGCCCGTCCGGGCCGCCGTAACGCGAGGCGCGCACCGCCTCCCGGGCGGCGTTCTGTGCGTCCTGCACCGGCATGGCGCCGCTGTCGGCGCGTGCCTTGTAGGATGCGACGATGCTGTGCGCAGACTGCACGGCCGTGGCCAGCACGTCGCGGCGGGCCTCGATGATCAGGCGGCGCTCCTGCACGAGCGCCAGGGCGGCCATCGTCACCAGCGCCAGCAGGGCGGTGGCGAGCATCCAGAGAATCTTGGCCTTGAAGCTGAGTCGGTTCATGGGAAAGGGCAGGCAGAGAGCGGGGCCTGGTGGGCCGGATGGGGCATGCCGGCGTCCGCACGAGAGTGATCGCGCGGCAGCGATGCCCGGCGTTCTATCGGCGTCATAGAGGAATTCTGAAGAGGGGATGGCCGGCGCCCGCCTAAAATCGTCCGATGCTCCAGCAACGCACCCTCAAGACCCTCACGCGCGCCGTGGGCGTGGGCCTGCACAGCGGCCAGCGGGTGGAGCTGACGCTGCGCCCGGCGGCGCCCGACACGGGCATCGTCTTTCGCCGCGTGGACCTGCCCGAGCCGGTGGACATCCCCATCCGTGCCGAGTCGGTGGTGGACACCCGCATGGCCTCCACCATTGGCGCGGGCAGCGCCAAGGTGCACACCGTCGAGCACCTGATGTCGGCCTGTGCCGGACTCGGTGTGGACAACCTCTACGTGGACATCACCGCCGAGGAGGTTCCCATCCTCGACGGCTCCTCGGCCTCCTTCGTCTTCCTGCTGCAGAGCGCGGGGATCGAACTGCAGAACGCGCCCAGGCGCTTCATCCGGGTGAAGCGGCCCGTGGAAGTGCGCGAGGGCGAGGGCGCGAGCCTCAAGTGGGCGCGGCTTGCGCCCTACCATGGCTTCAAGCTGCGTTTCGAGATCGATTTCGCCCATCCGGCGGTGGACTCGACCGGCCAGAGCGTCGAGTTCGACCTGGGGGAAGGCAACTACGCCCGCGACATCGCCCGCGCACGCACCTTCGGCTTCACCAAGGACGTGGAGATGCTGCGCGCCAGCGGCCGCGCGCTTGGCGGCGGGCTGGACAACGCCATCGTCATGGACGACTACAAGGTGCTCAACGCCGATGGCCTGCGCTACGACGCCGAGTTCGCGCGCCACAAGATCCTGGACGCCATGGGCGACCTGTACCTGGTGGGCCGGCCGCTGCTGGCCGCCTACAGCGCCCACCGCTCGGGCCACGCCATGAACAACCTGCTGCTGCGCGAGCTGCTGGCCCAGGAGGACGCCTGGGAGCTGGTCACCTTCGAGAGCGAGCGGCAGGCGCCGGCGGGCTTCGCCCAGCCCGTGCGCGCCTGGTGAGCGGCAGGGCATGCTGGTCTTTCGCGCGGCGGTCTTCTTCCTGCTGCTGGTGGCGGCCGTGAGCTTTGCCTTCTTCGCCGTCACTGGGCAGGCGCGCTATCGGCGCCTTGGAACGGTGGTGCTCAAGTGGACGCTGATCGCCGCGTTCCTGTTCTTCGCAGTGCTGATCCTCGAGCGCATCCTCTGAACGCGGGGCATCCGGCCCGAAGCCCTGGTGATGCGGACGCGCCCTATACTCGCCTGCGCTCCGGGGTGCACGAACGACAGGCGTGCTGAGATGGCGGACCCGACCGCCAAAACCGCGAACTTGATCTGGTTAGTACCAGCGTAAGAAGAGCTGCAGCAGGAAGGCCAGGGTGCGTGCGCGCGCCGGCGGGTGCACAGGCACCCGTCCCTCTCTTGCCGATTGCGGAGCATTTCCTTCACCACGAACCGGAGTGCCTGCCATGAACGCCCCCGCCGATTTCTCCCACCTGCTGGCCCGCGCGCGCGAGTCCTTTCCCGCCTCGACCAAATCCTTCATCACTGGCAGTCGCGCCGACCTGCGCGTGCCAGTGCGCGACATCCGGCTCACCAACGACGAGGTGGTCAGCGTCTATGACACCTCCGGCCCCTACACCGACCCGGCCGCCAGCATCGACGTGCGCCGTGGCCTGGCCAGCGTGCGCGGCGTCTGGATTGCCGAGCGCGGCGACACCGAGGCCTATGAGGGGCGCAAGCCCCTGGCGCTGGACGATGGGCAAAAGAGCGAGGACGCCGCTCGCCTGGCCGCCCTGCGCGCCGAGGCAGCCGCGCTGCAGCGCCAGCCGCACCGCGCCCGAAGCGGTGGCAACGTCACCCAGATGCACTACGCCCGCCGCGGCATCATCACGCCGGAGATGGAATACGTCGCGCTGCGCGAGAACGGCCGGCGCGAGTGGATGGCGCAGTACCTGCAGGACGCCGCACGCGAGCAGCGCCTGGCCGGCAACCCCATGGGCGCGAGCATTCCGCAAGTCATCACGCCCGAGTTCGTGCGCGATGAGGTGGCGCGCGGCCGCGCCATCATCCCGGCCAATATCAACCACCCGGAGGTCGAGCCCATGGCCATCGGGCGCAACTTCAAGGTCAAGATCAACGCCAACATCGGCAATTCGGCCGTGACGTCGAGCATCGAGGAGGAGGTGGAAAAGCTGGTCTGGGCGATCCGCTGGGGCGCGGACAACGTGATGGACCTGTCCACCGGCAAGAACATCCACACCACGCGCGACTGGATCATTCGCAACTCGCCCGTGCCGATCGGCACCGTGCCCATCTACCAGGCGCTGGAGAAGGTGGGCGGCATCGCCGAGGACCTGACTTGGGAGATCTTCCGCGACACGCTCATCGAACAGGCCGAGCAGGGCGTGGACTATTTCACCATCCACGCCGGCGTGCGCCTGGCCTTCATTCAGCTGACCGCGCAGCGGCGCACCGGCATCGTCTCGCGCGGCGGCTCCATCATGGCCAAGTGGTGCATGGCGCACCACCGGGAGAGCTTCCTGTACGAGCACTTCGAGGACATCTGCGACATCATGAAGTCGTATGACGTGAGCTTCTCGCTGGGCGACGGGCTGCGTCCGGGCTGCGCCTCGGACGCCAACGACGAGGCGCAGTTTGCCGAGCTGCACACCCTGGGCGAACTCACGCAAATCGCCTGGAAGCACGATGTGCAGACCATGATCGAAGGCCCCGGCCACGTGCCCATGCACCTGATCGCCGCCAACATGGCCGAGCAGCTCAAGACCTGCCACGAGGCGCCGTTCTACACCCTGGGGCCGCTCACCATCGACATTGCCCCCGGCTACGACCACATCGCCTCGGCCATCGGCGCGGCCATGATCGGCTGGATGGGCACGGCCATGCTGTGCTATGTGACCCCGAAGGAACACCTGGGCCTGCCCGACCGCGACGACGTCAAGCAGGGCATCATTGCCTACAAGATCGCCGCGCACGCCGCTGACGTTGCCAAAGGCCACCCGGGGGCACGTGCGCGCGACGACGCGCTGAGCCAGGCGCGCTTCGACTTCCGCTGGCAGGACCAGTTCAACCTGGGGCTGGACCCGGACACGGCGCGTGAATTCCACGACGAGACGCTGCCCAAGGACGCTGCCAAGGTGGCGCACTTTTGCAGCATGTGCGGCCCGAAGTTCTGCTCGATGAAGATCACCCAGGAGGTGCGCGAGTTCGCGCAGCAGGGGCTGCAGGCCAAGGCCGAGGAGTTCAACCGCGCGGGCGGGGGGTTCTACATTCCCATCACCAGCGAGGGCACGCCGCGAGGCTGACCGCCCCGTGAATACCCTCGGCAGGACGGCCTGGCAGCCCTCCTATAGTTGCCCGGATCCGGCACCACAAGTGCCGGGCTCCAGACTTCCTGCCGAGGTGAACCATGACACTGCCGGGCCGCTCTTCCTTGCGCGCGCGACTCTACTTTGCCACCGCCTTCTCGCTGCTTCTGCTGGTGGCGATCGGCCTCCTGGGCTATCTCGCGCTCGATGGCGCGCGGGCCACGGTGCAGGGCCTGTTTGCGCAGCAGGTGCATGCGCTCACGGCCATGGCCGAGCTGCGCACCGACCTGGCCCAGCTGCGGCGGCTGGAAAAGGACATCATCATCAACTTCAACAATTCGGCCGAGGTCGAGGAACTGCGCGGCGCCTGGGCGCAGCAGCTGGCGCGGGTGCGCGATGGCCTGCAAAGGGCGCGCCCGGCCGAAGGCGCTGACTCGCAGGCGACCTTCGTCGCCGGCCTGGAGCAGGCGCAGGCCGAACTGGGCCGCTACGTCGAGGGCATCGTCCCGATCTTCGAGCAGATCGAGCGTGCCCAGGTGGACGGTGCTGGCGCCGGCGCCTACGCCGAGCGCCTCAAGGCCTCCATGGAGGCAGCCGACGGCGCGCTGGCCGGGCTGTCGGGCCAGGCACGCGAGCGCATGGACGAGGCGCGCGAGCGGCTGGATGCACGGTCGGCGACCATGGCCCTTCTGATCGCTGCCGCAGTGGTGTTGGCGCTGCTCGTCCTGCTGCCGCTCACGCTGCTGACCGTGCGCTCGGTCACGGGTGGATTGCTGCAGGCGCGCGCCCTGGCCGAACGCATTGCCGCGGGCGACCTGTCACGGCAGGTGCAAGCCACCCGCAGCGACGAGGTGGGTCTGCTGATCGGGGCCATGGGCGGCATGCAGCAGGCCCTGCAGGCTCTGGTAGGGCAGGTGCAGCAAGCCGCAGGCGGCATCTCTTCGGCCAGTTCGGAGATCGCCCTGGGCAACCAGGACCTGAGCCAGCGCACCGAGCAAGCTGCGGCCAGCCTGCAGCAGACCGCCTCTTCCATGGAAGTGCTGACGGGCACGGTGCAGCAAAGCGCAGGGTCTGCACATGCGGCAAGCCGGCTGGCCGCTTCTGCCGCCGAAGTGGCCGAGCGCGGCGGCACCGTGGTGGCGCAGGTGGTGCACACCATGGGGGAGATCTCCGAGAGTTCGCGGCGCATCGGCGACATCACGGGCGTCATCGATTCCATCGCCTTCCAGACCAACATCCTGGCGCTCAACGCCGCCGTGGAGGCGGCGCGTGCCGGAGATTCGGGCCGGGGCTTTGCCGTGGTGGCCAGCGAGGTGCGCAGCCTGGCGCAACGCAGTGCCGAGGCGGCGCGAGAGATTCGGCAGCTGATCGACGCATCGGCCGAACGGGTTGCAGGTGGCTCGCGCCTGGTGGGCGAGGCGGGCGAGACCATGACGCAGATCGTCGAGGGTGTGCGCCAGGTCGCGGCCATCGTGGCCGAAATCACCGAAGGCGCCACGCTGCAGAGCGACAACATCGGCCAGATCAATCAGTCGGTCGCGCACCTGGACCGGATGACGCAGCAGAACGCGGCGCTGGTGGAGGAGTCGGCTGCGGCTTCGTCGTCGCTCAACGAGCAGGCGCGGCAGCTCGCGCAATCCGCGGCGCGGTTTCAGCTCGGCGAGGTGGGCGTCCGCGGGCCGGGAACGTGGGGCGCGGCAGCAGACGGCAGCGCCCCGCCTGCTGGCGTCGCAGCGGGTGCCCTGCTTCCGCCCACGCTGGTTGCAGGCTGAAGCAGGGCGGCGGATCAGAGCCTTGTCAGAAGCTCACGGCCATGGCCGGCACGTCGATGCGCACGATCGGGCGGGACAGCGCCGAGACCGTGGCGCGGGCGAATTGCTGCGCCCACTGCGGGTCCTGGAAGTGGCGCGTGCCGGCCGCCTGGGCCACCACCAGCACCTTGTCGGCCAGCAGCACCTTGCCGCTGGCGCGCAGCGGCTCGCACTCCAGGCGATGGAACTCGTCGTCGAGCCAACGGCGCGCCTGCTCCAGGTCCAGGGGTTCGCTGCCTTGCAGATCCAGGCGCAGTTCCTCGCCGGGGCTCAGGGTGATCAGGACTTCGCTGTGCATGGTGTTTCCGGGGTTTTCAGAAGGAGGAAAGGGCCCGGCCGGAGGGTGCTGCGCCCTGCCGGCCGGGGCTGTGGGCGAGCTTACACCGCGCCGCGGCGCCGGGCGCGCACCGCCTCGGCCAGCTCGGCCAGGCAGGCGGCCGAGTCGTCCCAGCCCAGGCAGGCGTCAGTGATGCTCTGGCCGTAGGCCAGCGCGTCGGGCCGGTCTTGGCCGGGCGTGAACTTCTGCGCGCCGCCCTGCAGGTGGCTCTCGACCATGACGCCGAAGACGCTCCGGGAGCCCGCGGCGATCTGCGCGGCGATGTCGCGCGCCACATCGCGCTGGCGCTCGTGCTGCTTGCTGCTGTTGGCGTGGCTGCAGTCCACCATCAGCGACGGGTGCAGGCCGGCGGCCTCCAGATCCTTGCAGGCAGCGGCCACGCTGGCTGCGTCATAGTTGGGCGCCTTGCCGCCGCGCAGGATGACGTGGCAGTCCTGGTTGCCCTTGGTGTGAACGATGGCCACCTGGCCGTTCTTGTGCACCGACAGGAAATGGTGGCCGCGGCCGGCCGACTGGATGGCGTCGGTGGCGATGCGGATGTTGCCGTCCGTGCCGTTCTTGAAGCCGATGGGCGCGGAGATGCCCGAGGCCAGTTCGCGGTGTACCTGGCTTTCCGTGGTGCGCGCGCCGATGGCGCCCCAGCTGATCAGGTCGCCGATGTACTGCGGGCTGATCACGTCCAGGAATTCGCTGCCCGCCGGCACGCCCAGGCGGTTGATGTCGATGAGCAGCTGGCGGGCGATGCGCAGGCCCTCGTCGATGCGGTAGCTGCCGTCCAGGTAGGGGTCGTTGATCAGGCCCTTCCAGCCCACCGTGGTGCGGGGCTTTTCGAAATACACGCGCATGACGATCTCCAGTTCGTCCTGGTACTGCGTGCGCACGGCCTGCAGGCGGCGGGCGTATTCGAGGGCCGCCTCGGGGTTGTGGATGGAGCAGGGCCCGATCACGACCAGCAGACGATCGTCCTCGCCAGCCATGATCCGGCCGATGTTGCGGCGCGTGTCGGCGATCAGGGTCTCCACCCGGGAGCCCCGGATGGGGAAGAAGCGGATCAGATGGTCGGGAGGCGGAAGCACGGTGATGTCCTGGATGCGTTGGTCGTCGGTCTGGCTGGTGCGGTCGTCGACGTTGCGATACCAGGTCTCGGCGCTGGCAGGGATGCGTGCGTTCATGGCTGTCTCTCCGGTGGATGGGTGGGATGGTGGAAAACGGGGAACAAAAAAACCGCCGGGCTGCTGGCAGCTTCGGCGGTTTTTCAGGGAGGGTTTTCGTGTGGCTCGGGGTGCGCGCGTACCTCTCTCATCCGCCTGGGACAGAGAACCAAAAGTAAAACCAGAAGGAGGAATACGCGCGGGGAGCGGACATGCGGGGCAATGTAGCACGCTTTGACGCACTGCAGCATGGGGCGGCGTTGCCCCCTGGCCACAGGGCTTTCACGCTGGCGCAGGCGCTCACGCCGTGCCGCCGACGGTCAGGCCTTCGATGCGCATGGTGGGCTGGCCCACGCCCACGGGAACGCTCTGGCCTTCCTTGCCGCAGGTGCCCACGCCGCTGTCGAGCTGCATGTCGTTGCCGATCATGGTCACCTTCTTGAGCGACTCGGGGCCGCTGCCGATCAGCGTCGCGCCCTTGACCGGATAGAGGATCTTGCCGTTTTCCACCCAGAAGGCCTCGCTGGCCGAGAACACGAACTTGCCGCTGGTGATGTCCACCTGGCCGCCACCGAAGTTGGTGGCGTAAAGGCCGCGCTTGATGCTGGCAACAATCTCCTGCGGGTCCCTGTCGCCGCCCAGCATGTAGGTGTTGGTCATGCGCGGCATGGGCAGGTGGGCGTAGCTCTCGCGCCGGCCGTTGCCCGTGGGGGCGACCCCCATCAGGCGTGCGTTCAGGCTGTCCTGGATGTAGCCCTTCAGGATGCCGTCCTCGATCAGCACGTTCTTCTGTGTGGCGTGGCCCTCGTCATCCACGTTGAGCGAGCCGCGCCGCTCGGCCATGGTGCCGTCGTCGAGCACCGTCACGCCCCGGGCTGCCACGCGCTCGCCGATGCGGCCGCTGAAGGCGCTGGAGCCCTTGCGGTTGAAGTCGCCCTCCAGGCCGTGGCCCACGGCTTCGTGCAGCAGCACGCCGGGCCAGCCCGGGCCGAGCACGACGGTCATCTCGCCGGCCGGTGCCGGGCGCGCGTCCAGGTTGGTGAGCGCCGCCTGCACTGCCTCCTGGGCGTACTGCGCGATCTGCTCGTCGCTGAAGTAGGCTAGGCCAAAACGCCCGCCGCCGCCGGACGAGCCCACCTCGCGCCGACCGTCCTGTTCGGCGATCACCGTGATCGACAGGCGCACCAGCGGGCGCACATCGGCGGCAAGGGTGCCGTCGGCGCGGGCCACCAGCACCACGTCGTACTCGGCCGCCAGGCCGGCCATGACCTGCACCACGCGCGGGTCACGCGCCCGGGCGTGCTGCTCGGCGCGTTCGAGCAGCTGCACCTTGGCTGTGCTGTCCATGCTGGCGATCGGGTCCAGGCCGGCGTAGAGGGAGCGGCTCGGCGCTACTTTTTTGCGAGCTACACGTCCGCGCCCAGCTTGGCCTGCACTCGAAATCGAGCGTACGGTGGTGGCAGCATCCATGAGCGAGGCCAGCGAGATGTCGTCGGAATAGGCGAACGCCGTTTTCTCGCCGCTCACGGCGCGCACGCCCACCCCCTGGTCGATGGAGAACGAGCCCGTCTTGACGATGCCTTCCTCCAGGCTCCAGCCCTCGTGGCGCGTGTACTGGAAGTACAGGTCGGCGTCATCGACCTGGTGCGCACGGATGTGCGAGAGCGCGCGCGACAGGTGCGTCTCGTCCAGGCCGAAGGGGGTGAGCAACAGCTCGCGGGCGATGGCCAGGCGCTCGATGGTGGGTTCGCGGGAGATCATCGCGGCATTTTAGGCAGCCGCCCGACGCCGCGCCGCCCGCGGGGCTACCCGTGCCCGGACGTCTCGCGCTGCGCGCGCGCCACCGACATCAGCACGCCCAGTGCCAGGCCGAGCGTGGTCATGGCCGTGCCGCCGTAACTGATGAAGGGCAGCGGCACCCCGACCACCGGCAGGATGCCGCTGACCATGCCCATGTTCACGAAAGCATAGGCGAAGAAGATCATGGCCACGGCGCTGGCCATCAGGCGCTCGAACAGCGTGTTTGCGCGCGCCGCGATTGCCAGGCCCCGCCACACCAGCAGCAGAAAGCAACTGATCAGCACCAGGTTGCCCACCAGCCCGAACTCCTCGGAAAAGGCCGCGAAGATGAAGTCCGTGGTGCGCTCGGGGATGAACTCCAGGTGGGTCTGCGTGCCGGCCATGAAACCCTTGCCCCACAGCCCGCCCGAGCCGATGGCGATCATGCCCTGGATGATGTGAAAGCCCTTGCCCAGCGGGTCGCGCGTGGGGTCCAGCAGCGTGCAGATGCGCTGCTGCTGGTAGTTGTGCAGCACCGGCCAGCGCACGCCGTCGGCGCAGATCTGCGGCTCGAACCACACCACCAGCGCGATGCCGATGGCGCCCAGGATGACGGGCGGCAGCACCAGCTTCCAGGGCAGGCCGGCGAAGAAGATGACCGATGCCCCGGCGGCCAGCACCAGCAGCGCCGTGCCCAGGTCGGGCTGCTTCATGATGAGGCCCACGGGCAGCGCCAGCAGCAGCACCGCGATGACGAAGTCCAGCGCCCGGACCTGTCCCTCGCGCTTCTGGAACCACCAGGCCAGCAGCAGCGGCATGGCGATCTTCATCAACTCGCTGGGCTGCACCACCACGCCGATGTTGATCCAGCGCTGCGCGCCCTTCTTGGTGATGCCGAACAGCGCCACCGCCACCAACAGCGCCACGCCCACCACGTACAGCGGCAAAGCCAGCGCCATCAGCCGCTGCGGCGGCACCTGCGCCACCAGAAACAGGATGCCGGCGGCCAGCAGCATGTTGCGGCCGTGGTCGGCAAAGCGCATGCCGTGGTCGAAGCCGGCGGAATACATCGCCACCAACCCCAGGCCGGCCAGGGTGAGCAGCAGCAGGATCAGCGGCCAGTCGAAGCCGCGCAGCAGCGGCACGATGCGCTGCGCAAGCGTCGGCGAGCGGAACGTCGTCGGATGCGTGGAGGTAGTGGTGGGCTTTGCTGCGGCCATGGCGGCGAAATTATCCGCCGCATGGGCACAATGGCCCTCCATGGCCCGCACCCATCTGCTGTACCTGCATGGTTTTCGCTCCTCGCCCCAGTCGTACAAGGCGCGGCTGGTGGCAGCGCACGTCGCCGCGCACCACCCGGACATCACCTTCTGGTGCCCGCAGCTGCCACCTTCGCCGCACGCCGCCATGGCCCTGGTGGCCGAAGGCATCGCCGGCTGGCCGACGGGCGAAGCCATGGTGGTCATCGGTTCGTCGCTGGGTGGTTACTACGCCAGCTGGGTGGCGCTGCACAAGCGCTGCGCGAGCATGCTGCTCAACCCGGCCGTCGATCCGGCGCGCGACCTGGCGCGCTACATCGGCGAGCAGACCGCCTGGCATGCGCCCGAGGAGCGGTTCTTCTGTCGCGCCGAATACATCGACGAGCTGCGGCAACTCGATGTGCGGGGCACGCAGCCCGCCGGCCCCGAGCTGTTGATCGCCGCCCAGGGCGACGAGCTGCTGGACTGGCGCGAAATGGTGGCCCGCTATCCCCGCGCGCGCCAGATCGTGCTGCCCGGGGGTGACCATGCGCTGAGCGATTTCGAACGGCTGCTGCCCGAGGCCATGGCCTTTTGCGGCCTGGCGTGAGGGCCACTCATCCCGCCGTTGCCGTGCCGGTGTTCCAGTACGCCTGCAGCACGCCGGGCAGCTCCTCGATGCGCCGCACCACGCCATCAAGTTCCTCGGCATCGACAGAGGTTGCATAGAGAATGACCTCGACTTCGGTGTCGCGCGTGCCCAGCTGGTGTTTCTGCACTGCGCGCACCGGGTACTGCGCGGCTTCGAGCAACTGCACCATGCGCTCGCGCACCTCGGGCTGCTCGCTGCGCCGGCACATGGCATAGACGTGGTAGGTCGCCTCGCTCGCGGCGCTACTCAGGGGGCTGCGGTTGATGTGGTTGACCACGGGGCGCAAGAGCGTGTTGCTGGCCAGCACGAACAGCGTTGCCAGGGCTGCCTCGACGATGAAATTGGCCCCGGCGCACGCGCCCACGGCGGCCGAGCCCCATAGCGTCGCCGCAGTGTTCAGGCCGGTGACGTTGATGCCCTCCTTCATGATGGCGCCGGCGCCCAGGAAGCCCACGCCGGTGATGACGTTGGAGACCACGCGCGCCGAGCCCTCCACGCCGTTCATGCGCATGGACAGATCGACGAACACCGCTGCGCCCACGGCCACCAGCGCGTTGGTGCGCAGGCCGGCGGTGCGCTGGCGGATCTGGCGCTCCAGGCCGATGACGCTGCCGAAGGCAAAGGCGAAAAACAGGCTGACCAGCGTGTTCAGTGTGGCGACGGGATCGATGTTCTGCAGGGCCAGCATGAAAGGTGCGGGAACGAAGCGGGGAGGGCGCGAGGGTAGCTCAGGCGGCCAGCGAGGACGAGCCTTTCAGCCCCGCGCTGGTGGCGGCGCGCGTACGCCAGGGCCAGGAGCGCAGCCAGGGCCGCGCCCAGGCCAGCAGCTGGCGTGCGGCAGCGGAGGGCGTGCCTGCCGGGCGTGTCTTCCGAAGTTCCGGGGCGTCCCGCGGGGTCAGCATGTCGTCCGCCGCCCTTTCGGCGGCGAGCGCGCGCCAGCGCCGCCGCGCGGACGGCGACAGCCGGGCGTACACGGCGGTGCGCTGCGCCTCGGGCAGCAGCGAAAGCGCATCGACCATCTGGCGGGGGCTCAGGCGCGACAGCGCCTGGGCGCAGGCACCGGCGCCTGCCTGCTCGACCAGACGCTCGAGCACCTGCGGGCGGCGCAGGCGCAGCGCGGCCAGAAGGGCGCGCTCCAGCGCGCCGCTGCCGGCGGCCGGTGCGATGGCGTGGGAGTAGGCGAGGCGGTGGTCGGCGCGCGCAAGGGAGGCGCGACGTCCGGTGGTTTGCGGCATGCGGATTTTTCTCCTTGGAAAGGGCGGGCAGGGCCGCCAGGAGCACGCCGCGCCATCCTCAATGGCAGTGCGTGGCCTCCGGCGGCCGGAAGCGGTGAGAAGAACGACAAAGAAAACGCAAAGCCCCGCCGTTCGGCTCTTGCTGTGCGCAATGCACAGGAGAGGGCGGCGGCGAAGCCGTGCAGAGGGTGCCGGCTGCCAGGGGGACCGGGAGAGGGTCGGCCCTTGGGCAGCGCGGCGGCGAGGGCGCCGTCATGGGCGGTGTGCCGGGCGCCTGTTCAGCGGCCCGGGCGGTCCTGCCCGCCCTGCATGCTCAGAAAGCTGCGGATGCGGTGCGTGGGCCAGTCGGTGCGTGCGTCCAGGTCCAGGGCTTCGAGCAGCGGCGCTGCCGGTAGGCGTGGGCCCTCAGAGACGGTTGGCGCCACGGTGGGCAGGATGCGGCGCAGCACGCGCGGGTTCAGGAAGGCAGGCATGGCTTGTCTCCGGTGCAGGCACGGAAAAAGGCCACGTAGCGGTACGCATCAACCAGGCTCGCACGACCAGCGTGCGGGCGCGCAGCGAAGACGGAACGCGTCGAAGAAGGCGGCTCCGAAGAGTCGCCGGGAATGGCAAAAGGCGGGGATCGTTCGATCCACACAGGCAGCAGGCCGGCCGGGCCTCCCGCTGCCAGGGCAGGGGGAGTCGGTCAGTCGGCCAGCAGCGCAGCCCTTGCGGCGCGCTCTATCTCGCTGGTTGAACTGGCACTGTCCACGTGGGGACTCCAAAAATGACGAAGCGCGCATTGTGGCAAAAATACGTCATCTTGTCAAGCCTCTGCGAGCGGGTGGGGTGCGGATATGTGCTGCCGCGCCAAGGCCGAGGTTCGCGGCAGGGCGCGCAGCAGGCCGGCCACGATCAGCGCCTGCGCCGCGTAGTAGCTCGACAGCACCCCCACCTGCGCCGCGGGCAGGGGCTGGACGAAGCGGTCGATGGCCAGCAGCGCATCGCTCAGCAGGAACAGCGCTGCGCCCCAGGCTACGGCGCGTGTGCCCGGCACCTCGCCGGCCAGCTGGGCATGGCGCGCGAACGCCTGCGCGGCCATGAGGGCGATCACCAGGACGTAGGCCGCCACCGGCAGCCGCAGCGCCGCCGGCAGGCCACCCAAGACCAGCAACGCATACACGGCTGCGCCAACGGCGAGCACCGCCACCAGCGCCCGCCGAGCGGCAAACCAGGGCACGCCCTGGCGGAACAGCCGCAGGTAGGCCAGGTGCGCCAGCAGGAAGGCCCCCAGCCCGGGCAGGAACAGGCCGGGCAGCATGAGCGCGACGTCTCCCGCCAGCGAGGCCAGCAACGCAAGCAGCAGCAGCCAGGCCTTGCCGTTGTTTGGGTGAAAAATGCCGCCATCCCTTGATGGATAAAGACGTGCAGCTACGCTTGTGATAGCAAAAGCCATTGCCAGCGGCTTGAATAGCCAGTACCACTCAATCCACCCCAGCGCGCTCGTGGCCGTGGCCAGGGCGCCCGCTTCGACCATCAGCGCCAGGCCCATCCCGATGCGGCCCTGCACGGCCGCGGCCAGTGCCCACTGGCAGGCCAGCAGCGTAGCGAACCACAGGGCAGCCTCCGGGCGGGGCAGGTTGTCGGCATGCCACAGAAAGACCGCGGCCCCGGCCGCCAGCAACATGAACTGCGCGATGCTGAAGACGCGCAGCGCTGTACCCATGGGCGGAGCGAACAGCGGCAGGTCGTTGATGTCGAACGCCGGCTTCGGATGGCTGCGCGCCACGTCTTCCGGGCGCCAGCCCGGGCCCTTGAGCCACACCCGCAGCTTGTCGGCCCAGCGCCGCGTGCGCCAGCTGTCCTGGGCCAGCGACGCATACACCTGCGCATTGGCCCACAGCGGATCCCAGCTGTTGAGCAGCCCGCGCGTGCCATAGACGCAGGGCTGGGCCGGGTCTTCCTCGCGGAAGGTGCCGAACAGCCGGTCCCAGAGGAGCAGGATGCCGCCGTAGTTCCGGTCCAGGTAGTCGTCGTTGACGGCGTGGTGCACCCGGTGGTTGCTTGGGCTGCAGAACCAGCGGTCGAACCAGCCCAGGCGTCCGACCTGCTCGGTGTGCACCCAGAACTGGTAGAGCAGATCGACCAGCCCGACCACCACGAAGACCAGCGGCGGCACGCCGGCCAGAGCCATCGGCAGGTAAAACAGCCAGCTGAAGAGTGCGCCCGAGCTGGTCTGGCGCAGGGCGGTGGAGAGGTTGTAGTGCTGGCTCTGGTGGTGCACTGCATGCGCCGCCCACAGCACCGCTACCTCGTGGCCCATGCGGTGCAGCCAGTAATAGCAAAAATCGTAGAGCAGCAACGCCAGCAGCCAGCCGTACCAGGTGGTCCAGAAGGCGTCGTTCCTCCACAGCGCCAGATGCTGCCAGGCCAGTGTGTACAGGCCCAGGCGCAGCACCACCGTGAAGGCCGCGCTGGTCTGACTGAGCAGGCCCAGGTTCAGGCTGCCGATGGCATCGGCCAGCGCGATGGAGCGCCGGCCGCGGCGCCGGTCGGCCGCCCACTCCAGCGCCATCAGCAACAAGAAGACGGGGGTAACGAGAACGATGAGCTGGCTGGCGGACATGCAGGCCATTGTGCGAGCCGCACGTGGTCATGCCCAGTCGGGCAATCCTGGGGCCGCCAGCGCGGACGCGGACACGAACGACAAAAGCCCCGGCACGCAGCGCCGGAGCCGGGGCAACCGTGCAACGGGGGTTGCGGACTGCGGCGCCGGCGGCCCTCGGGCGGGGCCGGGCGCTGCCGCGCCTCAGGGCCGATTTACAGGCCGTCGCCGTCGGAATCGCCAGGCACGGCGCGCTCGACGCGGTCGCTTAGGCGCTGCCATGCATCGCGCGAAGCCGGGCGGGCACGTTCCCAGTCCAGCGACGAGCGGCCGCGCGCGGTCTGCCAGTCGCGTGCCAGGTCGGGCTCGACGTCATCGAACGTGCGGCCGGGGTACCTGGAGTACGAATTGACGCCGTAGCCATAGGCTGGGCCGTAGTCGTCGTAGCTGGCGCCGCTGGCGTAGGGACGGCTGGCATAGTTGTCGCGCCAATAGCTGTCCTCGAGGGCTGGGTCGACCTTGGCTGCGCCGTTGCCGGCCATGGCGCCGATCACGGCGCCTGCCGCCGCTCCCACCACGGCGCCCACCGGGCCGGTCATGCCGCCTACGGCGGCACCAGCGGCGGCACCGCCCGCCACGCCACCAGCCACACCGCCCAGGGCGGCGCCCATACCGGTCGCTGTCGTCTTGTCGCTCATATCGAACTCCTGCAAGTTGGGGTTGAGGGAGGAGTCATGCTAGGAGCGCTGGCCAGCAGCGCCGTGCAGGACACTGCCCAGCAGTGGCGTCGGCGCGCGCAGGCAGCCGGCCTGTCCCGCGATTCACGCATGCAGCTCCTCGCGCCCTGCGCCTCCTTCCAGGTGCCCGGTGTCGCCCCAGCCCACCAGCGTCAGCCCACCCGGTGTCCACAGCAGCCGGTTGATGGCCGCGTTGCCCAGCGACCAGGTGCGCGGGGCCTGCAGCTCCAGGCGGGTGGCCAGGCGGTAGAGGATGTCGAGCACGCCGCCGTGCGCCACCAGCACGATCTGGCCGCCGGCATGGCGCGCGGCCAGGGCGTGCACGGCCGCCTCGACGCGGCTGCGCAGCATGGTGAGCGATTCGCCCGCGCCACCGGGCACGAAATCGGGGTCGCGGCGGCGCCAGCGCAGGGCGTCCCCGGGCAATTCCTGCTCGATCTGCCGGAATGTGCGGCCTTCGAAGCTGCCGAAGCCGCGCTCGCGCAGGCCGGTCTCCGGGCGCAAGGGCGCGCCCGTGGCCACGGCGATGGCCTGGGCGGTGGCAAAGGCCCGCTGCAGGTCGCTGCTGTAGATGGCGGCGATGGCCTCGCCGGCCAGTGCCCGACCGGCCTGGCGCGCCTGCCACAGGCCGGTGTCGTTGAGGGCGATGTCCAGATGGCCCTGGATGCGGGTGTCCACGTTCCAGGCCGTTTCGCCGTGGCGGATGGCGATGATGCGGGTGGCGTCGTAAGGCTGCATCGAACCATTGTGGGTCAACCGGAACATCCGGGAGTGGACGCTAGCGCGGCGGCAGAACCTCGGTGCGCACGCGCCGCGCGGGGGCCGGGGGCTGGGGAAAGCCGCTCAGCGCCTGGTCGAACAGGATGCCGTAGATGGCCGGGTCGCTGGTCCAGACGTCCTCGTAGGTGGCCGAGGTTTCATAGACCACCTGCTGGGTGGCGGCGTTGCGCAGCACCAGCGTCACGCGGCGGTGGTAGAGCGTGGGTGGCGCGTCCATGATCCAGCCCGTGCCGAAGCCCACTCCCAGGCCGCGCCCACCCCAGCCCAGGCCCCAGCCGAAACGGCCGTAGAACGGGTCGTTGGCGTAGTACGGCCAGTGCCGGGGCACGGTGTAGCCGCCCTCGGCGCCGATCTGCGCGATCAGGCTGGGCCGCGCGTCGTCGCGGCGCAGGCCGACGCGCGCCAATGCCCGGTCGGCCTCGGCCTCGATGGCGACGGCCGCCTCGGGCTGGGCCTGTTGCGACGGCAGGCGCTCGATGCGGTAGGTGGGCGGGCTGGGCAGCGCAGCCAGCGCGGTGTAGCTGCGCACGTCGCTTTCCACCAGGCGTGGGCCGGCGCAGGCGGTGAGCAGCAGGGCCGCGCAGACCAGCGCGGCGCGGGGCAGGAAGCGGTTCAGTTCGGGCATGGCGCGGGCTCCTTGGCCTGCCATGCTAGCCGGCGCACCCCCGCGCGGTGCCGGACGACGCGCCGCATGTGTGTACGCGCAGGAAGGTGGATCGGCTTTTTTCAAGGTAAAAGCGGAAAATTCGGCGCCAGTCAACGGTTCATTGCTATTTAAAACGAAGCATCAACCAATCTGCACCACCTGCATGCCGGGCAGGCCGGGCAGGGCCGGGAACTCCTCGTGGTCGAAGGCCGTGTCCCCGTCCGGGCTGGCAATGCCGGTGGCGCGGGCGTTCTGGAAGTCATGCAGCTTCGGGTCCATCATGTGCGTGGTCACCACGTGGCCCATGGCGCGCAGCATGCTTTCGATGCGGCCGGGGAACTTCTTGTCCCACTCGCGCAGCATTTCGTTCACGGCCACGCGCTGCAGGCCGTCCTGGCTGCCGCACAGGTTGCACGGGATGATGGGGAACTGCTGGTATTGCGCCCAGCGCGCCGTGTCTTTCTCGGGCACGTAGCACAGCGGGCGGATCACCACGTGCTTGCCGTCGTCGCTGACCAGCTTTGGCGGCATGCCCTTCATGCGCCCGCCGTAGAACATGTTGAGCATCAGCGTGGCCACGATGTCGTCGCGGTGGTGGCCCAGGGCAATCTTTGTGGCACCCAGCTCGTCTGCCACCTTGTACAGGATGGCGCGGCGCAGGCGCGAGCACAGGCTGCAGGTGGTCTTGCCCTCGGGCACCACGCGCTTGACGACGCTGTAGGTGTCCTGGTTCTCGATGTGAAACTCCACCCCGATGCTCTTGAAGTAGTCGGGCAGCACGTGCTCGGGAAAGCCGGGCTGCTTCTGGTCCAGGTTCACGGCGACGATGCTGAAATGGACCGGCGCGCGCTTTTGCAGCTTGCGCAGGATGTCCAGCAGGGTGTAGCTGTCCTTGCCGCCGGACATGCAGACCATGACCCGGTCGCCTTCCTCGATCATGTTGAAGTCGATGATGGCGCGGCCCACTTCGCGGCACAGGCGCTTTTCCAGCTTGTGCGCCTCGCGCTCTATCTTGGGCCTGGCCGGGGCGGCAGCGGGGTCGGTCGGGGTGGCGGGCGCTTCTTCGGCGACCCAGGAGGATTCGGTCACGGCGTTCATGGCAGGCGGTGAAGGTGAAACTGCAGGCAGGGCGCGATTGTCCGTGCAAGCTCGGGCGTTGGCTGCAGCATGGGCTTTGCGGGAGGCGATGCGGGGTGTGCAGGCCGCCGCGCTCACCACTGCCCGGACTCGACGCGGATGGCCACTTCGCAGTCGTCGAAGATCTCCAGCTTGGCAATCCTGATGCGCACGCCCAGCACCCCGGGCAGCTGCATCAGCCGCGCGGCCAGCTTGCCAATCAGGCTCTCGAGCAGGTTGACGTGCTCGACCTGGCACTCGTCGATGATGATCTGGCGCACCTTGCGGTAGTCGAGCACGTGCAGGATGTCGTCGTCGGGCGGGTGCAGGGGCTGACAGCCCAGGTTCAGCTCGGCATCGACCTGGATGGGCTGGGGGGCGGTCTTCTCATGGGCCAGCAGGCCCAGGTTGGCGGCAAAGCGCAGGCCGGTCAGGGCCAGCACCTGCTGCCCCTGGGCGGCTGCGCCGGGAAGGGTTGGGGAAGAGGTCACGATGGGATTGGGGTTTCACCAGGGTTTGATGCAGACCCGCTCGACCCCGACAGAGGCGCTGTCGGGATAGATGTCGGGCTTGCGGGTGGCGACCCGCACGGCATGCACGGCGTCCTGCTGCAGCAGGCGCTGCGCGATGGCGTCGCACAGCGTCTCCTGCAACTCGTGGTGGCGCGTACCCACCTCGCGCGCCACGGTCTCGCGGATGAAGTCGTAGTCCAGCGTCTCGGCCAGCTCGTCGCGCGCGGCCGGCGCATGGTCGAGCTTGACGCACAGGTCGATGTCGAACCACAGGCGCTGCGGCGCCTGCCGCTCGTGGGCGTGCACGCCGATGCGCACGGGCACCTCGTGGCGGCGCAGGCTCAGCGCCCGGCAGTGCGTGGCCAGGCGCGCGTCGATGGCGCCGAAGGCGAGCAGGATGGAGTTCACGCCGGCCCCCCGTCAGCCTCTGGCCCGTCGATGGCCCACATCACGTCGCGTGCCAGGGGCACCAGGTGCTGGCCGTTGTCGGCCTGCAGGGTGCAGCCGTTCAGGCTGGCGTTGCCCGCCAGGAACACAGCGCAGCGCGCCACGTCGGCCGGCTCGATGCGCCGGCGCAGCAGGTTGACGCGGCTGGCCCGCTCGAAGTTGTCCTGCGTCTGCGGCCCGCTCAGGTAGATCAATCCGGGCGAAAGCCCGCACACCCGCACATGCGGCGCCAGGGCCTGCGCCTGCAGCGCCACGCTGCGCTCCAGGGCCAGCTTGCTGACGGTGTAGGAAAAGTAGTCGGGGTTGAGGTTGTGCACCTTCTGGTCGAGCACGTGGATCACGCTGTGGTCGCCGCCGCCATCCGGCTGCGCCCGCGCGCCCAGCCAGCGGGCCAGGGCATTGCCCAGCAGCAGCGGCGCGGCGGTGTTGGTCATGAAATGCCCGCGCAGGGTGGCGGCACTGGCCGAGGCCGCGTCGTCGGCCTCGAAGACGGAGGCGTTGTTGACGATGCAGCGCGGCGCCGTGCCGGCCAGCGCCAGGCATTGCGCGAACAGCGTGTCGGCGCCATCGTCGAGCGCCAGGTCGGCCTGCACGGTCAGGCATTCGGCGCCGCGCTCGCGCACGGCCGCCTGCGTGCGTTCGGCCTCGCGGGCGGAGCTGCGGTAGTGGCACAGCACGCTCCAGCCGGCGTCGGCAAAGGCCAGGGCGATCTCGCGGCCCAGCCGCACCGCCGCGCCGGTGACCAGCACCCAGGGCGATGCGCGCCCGCTCATGGCCGCGCTCCGGCCCGCCCCGCGCGTGCCAGGGCGGCCCCTACAATGGCCCGGGCGCCGTGGGCGCGCCCGGAAAACGAATCAAAAGGGTTGCTCATGCGTTCGAGGACGGGCACGCGAGCCGGCGCCCTGAAACGCGAATTATGACCACCCCCGCCAATCCCCTGGACCCGCTGATCCGCCGGGCCATCGCCGAGTCCGGCGGCTGGCTGCCGTTCGATCGCTTCATGCAGCTGGCGCTGTACGCACCGGGCCTGGGCTACTACGCCAACGCCTCGCGCAAGTTCGGCGCGCTGCCCGACAGCGGCAGCGACTTCATCACCGCGCCCGAACTCTCGCCGGTGTTCGGCCGCCTGCTGGCCGTACAGGTCGGCCAGGCGCTGGAGGCCACCGGCACCGACGAGGTCTGGGAGTTCGGCGCCGGCAGCGGCGCCCTGGCCGCACAGCTGCTCGCGGCTCTGGACGGGCGGGTGCGCCGCTACACCATCGTGGATGTCTCGGGCAGCCTGCGCGCGCGCCAGCAGGAGCGCCTGGCCGCCTGGGGCAGCCAAGTGCAGTGGGTGGACCGCCTGCCACAGGCCATCGAGGGCGTGGTTGTCGGCAACGAGGTGCTGGACGCCATGCCGGTGCAGCTGCTGCACCGCCGCGCGGGCCAGTGGCACGAACGCGGCGTGGCCGTGGACGAAGCCGGCGCCCTTGCCTGGCGCGACCGGCCGACGCTGCTGCGCCCGCCCGTGGAGGTGGCGGGCGAGCACGACTACCTGACCGAAATCCACCCGCAGGCCGAGGGTTTCATGCGCACCCTGGCCGCGCACCTGGCGCGCGGCGCGGCGTTTCTCATCGACTACGGCTTTCCCGAGGCCGAGTACTACCACCCCCAGCGCGACATGGGCACGCTGGTGTGCCACCGGGCGCACCGGGTCGATTCCGACCCGCTGACGGACGTGGGGCTCAAGGACATCACCGCGCACGTGAACTTCACCGCCATGGCGCTGGCGGCACAGGACGCGGGGATGCAAGTGCTGGGCTATACGAGCCAGGGACACTTTCTGATCAACTGCGGTTTGCTATCGGAACTGGAGCAATTGGACGAAGCGCGGCGGGGGCAGGCGGCGAAATTGGTCATGGAGCATGAGATGGGGGAGCTGTTCAAGGTGCTGGCGGTGGGGGTGGGAGGGGACTGGGGGGCGTTGGGGTTTGAGCGGGGGGACAGGACGGGGCGGCTTTGATTGTTTTGTTGCGCTTCGTTCAAACAACCGCAGCGAGTCAGTTCACGAAGCATGCTCGCTGCGCGTGCATGCCACCCCGCCAGCGCCTCGCCACAGGCGCAGGATTAATGGGTAAGCGGCCATGACTCGGGCCAACGCTTCGCTCGGCCTGGGAAGGGGAAGGGTACATGGCGCACGGCAGCCGGTTTTCACTCCCTCCTCCTCCTCTGGGGGAGGGTGGGGGTGGGGGCCGGCTGGTGCTGCAACGCGCGGCTGGCGGCCAACTGCGTCAGATTCAGCGGGCGCGGCGCGCCGCTCACGCTGCGCCGTTGCGCGTGATTGGGTGGAACACTTCGATGTGGCGCAGGCGCATGGCGGACGATTATGGGCATCTACACTCGCCGCCATGCTGCGCTGGCTGATCGTCGTTTTCCTGGCCCTGGTGCTGATCGAGGGGCTGGCGCCCTGGCTGCGCCGCCTGGGGCTGGGGCGGCTGCCGGGGGACTTTCGCTTCCGGCTGTTCGGGCGCGAGTGGTCGGTGCCGCTGGCCAGCACCGTGCTGCTGAGCGTGCTGCTGACGTTGCTGGTCAAGTGGTTGTAAGGCTTTTTGTCGTTTCGCCCAGCATTGGCGCGGGCTTGCAGCTATCAAATTTATGTAACTGCATCTGGTGGCGACGGCTGACAGCGCCGGCCGGCGCCAGCCGCCATGATCGCGCCCATGGCTGAGACTGCTCCTCCTTCGCCCGCGGCCGCCTGGCACGCCGGGATCGACATCGGCGGCACCAAGGTGGCCGTCTGCCTGGCGCGCGCCGCGCCCGCCGGGGGCGACCCGCCCGAGCTGGTGCAGCGGCTGGCGGCGCCCACGGTCAGAACCGGCGCGGTGGATGCGCTGGCGCGCCAGGTGCTCGGCCTGCTGGAGGACGCCTGCGCCCGCCAGGGCGTGGAGCGCGGCGCCCTGGCCGGCGTGGGCGTGTCCTCGTGCGGGCCCTTCGTGCGCCGCGGCGGCGCCATCGAGGTGGCCAACCCCAACATCTGCGGCGGCCTGGCCGGCGCCGCCGGGCCCCGGGCGCTGGACAACGACTGGCGCGAGGTGCCGCTGCAGGCGCCGCTGGCCGAGGCGCTGGGCGGCGTGCCGCTGCGCATCGCCAACGACGCCGTCGCCGCTCTGGAGGCCGAGCGCCGCTGGGGGGCGCTGGCGGGCATCGACGACTGCGCCTATGTCACCTGGAGCACCGGGGTGGGCGTGGGCCTGTGCGTGGACGGGCGCGTGCTCGGGGGCAAGAACGGCAACGCCGGGCACGCCGGGCACAGCTTCGTGGGCGACGTGCCCGGCCCGGCGCCGCTGTGCGGCTGCGGCAACCGGGGCGACGTGGAGTCGCTCGTGGGCGGCGGCCTGCTGCCCGCGCGGCTGGGGGTGCGCGCGCCCGCGCTGCTGCAGGCCGCGGGCCGGGGCGACGCGGCCGCGCTGGCACAGGTGCGGCAGCTGTGCTGCCTCATGGGGCGGCTGCTCTACAACCTGGTGGCCACGCTCGACCTGGAGCGCATCAGCCTGGGGGGCGCGGTGTTCCTGCACCACCAGGCGCTGCTGCTGCCCCTGCTGCGCGAGCAGGTGCAGCAGTACTTTCCCGCGCTCACGCAGGGCGTGCAGCTGGTGCCTGCGGGCCTGGGGCCGCAGGTGGCGGACTACGCGGCGCTGGCGCTGCTGCCGAAGGGGTAGGGGGCACCGGCCAGCGCTGCGCCGAAATCATCCCCTCACCCCGGCTCTCCCCCCGGAGGGGGCGAGGGGGTGAAGAGCGTGGACGGGTCATTGGCCTCATGGCCCTGCAGGGCCTGCAGGAAACTGCGCCGCCACCAGTGCACGTCGTGCTCGCGCGTGTGGGTGAGCAAGCGGGCATGGCGCTGCTGGCGCTCCTCCAGCGGCATGTGCAGGGCGGTCTGGATGGCGTCGGCCATGCTTTCCCGGTCGTAGGGGTTGACCAGCAGCGCGTCCTTGAGCTGCTCGGCCGCGCCAGCGAAGCGCGACAGCACCAGCACGCCGGGGTCGGCTGGGTCTTGCGAGACCACGTACTCCTTGGCCACCAGGTTCATGCCGTCGCGCAGCGGCGTCACCAGCCCCACGCGCGCGGCGCGGCACAGGCCGGGCACGCGCCGGCGCGCCACGATGCGGTGGATGTAGCGCAGCGGCATCCAGTCCAGGTCGCCATAGTCGCCATTGATGGCGCCGCACAGGCCCTCCAGCTCCTGGCGCAGGTCGGTGTAGGCCATCACGTCGTCGCGCGAGGGCGAGGCGATCATGATCAGCGTCGCGCTGTGCCGGTTCTCTGGGTACTTCTCCAGCAGCTGCCGGAAGGCGCGCACGCGCTGCGGGATGCCCTTGGAGTAGTCCAGCCGGTCGATGCCCAGCAGCAGCTGGCGGCGCGCGTATTCGGCGCGCAGCGCCTCGCAGGTCTGCACGGCCTCGCTGGCGCGGCCCAGGCGCTCGAACTCCTGCACGTCGATGCCGATCGGGAAGGCCCCCACGCGCAGCTCGCGGCTGAAGGCGGCCAGGCGGCCGTCGCCCAGGTCCTCGGCGCCCGCTTCATTGATCATGTAGCGGCGAAAGTGCGCCACGTCGGCCTCGCTCTGCAGGCCCACCAGGTCGTAGGCGAAGAAGGCGCGCATCAGCCACTCGTGCTGCGGCAGCGCGGCCAGCAGGAGCGGCGGCGGCACGGGGATGTGCAGAAAGAAGCCGATGCGCTGGCGGCAGCCCAGGGAGCGCAGCTCGGCGGCCAGGGGGATCAGGTGGTAGTCATGCACCCAGATGATGTCGTCGTCCTGCAGCAGCGGCAGCAGCTTGGCGGCGAACATGCGGTTGACGCGCCGGTAGCCGTCCAAATAGGCGCCGTGCATGTCCGCCAGGTCCAGCCGGTAATGGAACACCGGCCACAGCACGCTGTTGGAATAGCCCTGGTAGTAGGCCGCGTGGTCCTCTGCCGCCAGGTCGACGGTGGCCAGGGTCACGCGGCCGGCCTGGCGCGTCTGCAGCTGGCATTCGCCGGGCTGGCAGTGCTCGCTGACGACCCCGCTCCAGCCGAACCACAGCCCGCCGGTGCGGCTGAGCGTGTCGCCCAGCGCCACGGCCAGGCCGCCCGCGGCGGGCTTGCGCGGGTCGGCCAGGCGGTTGGAAACGACGACGAGACGACTCATGGCAATTCCTCCTGGATGTTGTTCGTATGCCCTCGCGACCCCTCAAGCGCCGCGCATCGCCCCTGCGTCCAGCACCCGCGCAACGCAAGGCGCGAACCGCCGTGCAAGGGCCGCCCCGCCGCAGGCGCTCAGGGGGTTGTTCTCTATATGACGCTGTCCCACGGCGCAGACAGGCGCATGGCGGCGTTGATCACGCCCACCATCGAGTACGTCTGCGGGAAGTTGCCCCACATCTCGCCGGTGGTGGCGTGCGTGTCCTCGGACAGCAGGCCCAGCGGGTTGCGCACCGCCAGCATGGCCTCGAAGATCTCGCGCGCCTGCTCCTTGCGGCCCACGCGCGCCAGCGCGTCGATGCGCCAGAAAGTGCAGATGTTGAAAGACGTCTCGGGCTTGCCGAAGTCGTCGGCCGCCTCGTAGCGGCGCATGAAGGGGCCGTCGCACAGCACCTCCTCCATCACGTCCAGCGTGCGGATGAAGCGCTCGTCGCGTGCGTCGACCAGCCCGACCTCGGCCATGAGCAGGATGCTGGCGTCCAGCTCGCGCCCGCCAAAGCTCTCGGCGAACACTCCGCGCTCGGCGTTCCACGACCGGGTCAGGATCTCGTCGCCCATGCGCTGCGCGTGCCCGCGCCAGTAGGCGGCGCGCTCGGGCAGCTGCAGCGCCAGGGCTATTTTTGCCAGCCGGTCGCAGGCCGCCCAGCTCATCAGCGCCGACGAGGTGTGGATGCGCGCGCGCGTCCTGAGCTCCCACATGCCCGCGTCCGGCGTGCCATAGACCTGCACCGCCAGCTCGCCGATGTGCTCCAGGCGCGCGAACTCGGCCGGGCCCGAGGGCTGCAGCAGCCGCTGGTCGTGAAAGGCCTGGGCCGAGCCCAGGATGATGTTGCCGTACACGTCGTGCTGGAAGTGCTCGGCCGCCTGGTTGCCCACGCGCACCGGGCCCATGCCGCGGTAGCCCTCCAGGTGCGCCATGATGGATTCGGGCAGCTGGTGCTCCTGGCCGATGCCGTAGAGCGGCTGGATGTGGCCCTCGCCCGCCTTGACCACGATGTTGGCCAGCCAGCGCAGGTAGTCCTCCATGGTGCCGACCTCCGACAGGCTGTTGAGCGCGCGCACCACGAAGAAGGCGTCGCGCAGCCAGCAGTAGCGGTAGTCCCAGTTGCGCCCGCTGTGGGCAGATTCCGGGATGCTGGTGGTCATGGCGGCGACGATGGCGCCCGTGTCCTCGAACAGGCTCATCTTGAGCGTGATGGCCGCGCGGATCACCGCCTGCTGCCACTCCAGCGGCAGGTGCAGGCGCGCGCTCCAGTGCTTCCAGTAGCCGATGGTCTCCTGCTCCCAGTAGCGCGCGGTGTCGGCGATGCCCTCGCTCAAGGTCTCGTCGGCGCCCAGGATGAAGTTGTGCTCGCGCGCGACGATGAAGGACTCGCCCGAGAGCACGTAGGTCACCGGCACATCGGTGGTCAGGCGCAAGGTGAGCGCGCCGCCCACGTAGCGCACGTGGTGGCTGCCGCGCGTGATGGTCGGCTCGCTCTGGCCCCAGTCGTAGCGCACCCGCAGGCACACGCGCACGCGCGGCGAGCCGCGCACGGGCCGGATGCGGCGCACCAGCGTCACCGGCCTGAAAAAACGCGAGCGCGCATGAAAGCGCGGGCAGAAGTCGGTCACCTCCAGGCAGTTGCCGGCACTGTCGGTGAGGCGGGTGCGCAGCACGGCGGTGTTGGGCTCATACCACTGCTCGCTGCTGGCGAAGTCCTCCAGGGCGATGGCAAAGCGTCCGGCGTCCTCACCCGGGTGGATCAGGGCGTTGAAGACCGGGTCGCCATCGAAGCGCGGCAGGCAGCTCCAGACGATGCTGCCCTGGCCATCGACCAGGGCGCTGATGGTGCAGTTGCCGATCATGCCCAGGGCGAGCGAGGGCTGGCGGGTGCTGGCCTCGGTGGCCAGGGCGGTGGGGTGGTCCGGGGTGCTCATCGGGCGGTCTCCGCGGTGGGGGCGAGCGTCCGGGCGGCGGTGTGCAGCCAGGCGCGCACGGCCGGGGGCGAGTCCAGGCGGGCGCGCGCCGCGCTGCCGCCCGCGCCCACCTTGACGCCCAGCCCGCCCAGGGCCTGCACGGCGGCAAAGCCGGCCTCGTCGGTCACGTCGTCGCCCACGAACAGCGGCACGCGCCCGGCAAAGGGCGGCTCGTGCATCAGGCGCTCGATCGCCCGGCCCTTGCTGGCGCCGGCGGGCTTGACCTCATAGACGCACTTGCCGGCCATCAGCTCCAGGCCGGGGTGGCCGGCCAGTGCCTGCTCCAGCGTCTGGCGGCACAGGGCCTGCAGCTCGGGCGCGTGGCGGTAGTGCAGGGCGATGGCGGCGTTTTTCTCCTCCAGCAGCAGGGCCGGGTGCTGCCGGGCCAGCGCCCGCAGGGCCGGGCGCACGGCGGCCAGGGCGGCGCTGTCGGTCGAAGGAGTGGACGGGGCGGAATCCGGCGCCGTGCCCGCCGGGTGCAGCCGCGCGCCATGCTCGCAGGCCAGGGGCAGGGCCAGGCCGGCGAAATGGGGGGCAATGCTGGCGTGGGCGCGGCCGGTCACGATGGCCAGGGCGCCGCCGAGCGCCTGCTGCAATGCGCGCAGGTCCTGCAGCGTGCCGCGGGGCAGCGTGACCTGGTGCGGCTGCTCGGCGATGTCGGCCAGGGTGCCATCGAAATCCAGAAACAGGGCGTGTCGGGATGTGAGGGTTGGTTCTGAAAACATCGGCCCGGAGCATGGCAGCTGCGGCTGGGCCGGCCTGTAGGCCGGGGGCCATAAAGCGCGCAGCCCGGGCGCGAGGCCATTGCGTGTGGTTGGAGCGCGGTTGAAAACCCCGGGCCGAATCCGCAGGTGCGGGCCTGTACCCCGGCTTATCGCACCGCACGGAAAGAAAGGACTGCCATGAACCCGAACACCTCCGCCGCCGGCCAGGCCGCCGCCCGGGCGAGCGGCGACGCGCTGCACGTCGTCTGCCCGCACTGCCACACCACCAACCGCGTGCGCCGCGACCAGCTCGGCTCGGCGCCCGACTGCGGCAGCTGCCACCAGCCGCTGTTTGCCGGCGAGCCGGTGGCGCTGGACGGCGCGAGCTTCGACAAGCACATCGGCCGCAGCCAGCTGCCCGTGGTGGTGGACTTCTGGGCGCCCTGGTGCGGGCCTTGCCGGCAGATGGCGCCGGCCTTTGCCCAGGCCGCGCGCGAGCTCGAACCCCAGGCGCGCCTGGCCAAGCTCGATACCGAGGCCCAGCCGCAGGTAGCCGGGCGCTACGGCATCCGCAGCATTCCGACCATGATCGTTTTTCGCGGCGGGCAGGAGGTGGCGCGCATCTCGGGCGCGCTGCCGGCCGGGGAGATCGTGCGCTGGGTGCGCTCGGTGGTGTAGGGGCAGGTCAGCCTTGAGCCAGCCAGGCGGCCAGGGCCTGTTCGCGTGCGCGGCGTATCCATTCGCCCACCTGCGGGCCGCGCGCGCCGCGCGCTGCCGCCTCGGCGGCCACGTCGGCGGTGGGCACGGCCAGGGCCTGTTCCAGCGCGGCGGCCAGGCGCGGGCGCTGGGGGTAGGGCCGCTCCTGCAGTCCCAGGCGGCCGCGCGCGTCGCACTCGCAGGCCAGCAGCACGTCGGCAAAGCGCCGGGGCTTGCGCAGCGCGTCGCAGCGCTCCAGCAGGCGCAGCAGGGCGGCGGCGCCCAGTGACCCGCTGCGGTGGATGTTGCCGTGCTCGCGCGCGACCACGTCGGCCGTCTCGCGGCAGTCGGTGGGCACGCGCAGGCGCTCGCACACGCCCTTGAGCAGCCTGGCACTGCGCTGCTCGTGGCCGATGTGGCGCGGCAGTACGTCGGCCGGTGTCGTGCCCTTGCCCAGGTCGTGCGTCAGGCAGGCAAAGCGCACCGCCAGCGGGGCCTGCAGGCGCGCGGCCATGTCCAGCACCATCAGCAGGTGGGCGCCGGTGTCCACCTCGGGGTGGTGGTCGGCGCGCTGGGGCACGCCCCACAGGCGGTCCACCTCGGGCAGCAGCACGGCCAGGGCGCCGCAGGCGCGCAGCACCTCCAGCATGCGCGACGGCGTCGCCTCCATCAGGCCGCGCGACAGCTCCTGCCAGACGCGCTCGGGCACCAAGTGGTCGGCCTCGCCGCTGTCCACCATCTCGCGCATCAGCCGCAGGGTCTCGGGCGCGACCGAGAAGTCGGCAAAGCGCGCGGCAAAGCGCGCCACGCGCAGGATGCGCACCGGGTCCTCGCGGAAGGCGTCGGTGACGTGGCGCAGCACGCGCGCGCGCAGGTCGGCTGCGCCGTTGTAGGGGTCGAAAACGGCTTCAGCCGGCGTCCATCCAGGGCTTGCAGCTATCGCGTTGATAGTGAGGTCACGCCGCGCCAGGTCTTCTTCGAGCGTGACCTCGGGCGAGGCGTGCACGACAAAGCCCCGGTAGCCGCGCCCGCTCTTCCTCTCGGTGCGCGCCAGGGCGTATTCCTCGTGTGTCTCGGGGTGCAGGAAGACGGGAAAGTCACGCCCCACGGGCACGAAGCCGCGCGCCGTCATGTCCTCGGGCGTGGCGCCCACGACCAGCCAGTCGCGGTCGCCCGCGGGCAGGCCCAGCAGCCGGTCGCGCACGGCGCCCCCGACCAGGTAGATCTGCATGCCGGTGGGCCCCTTCAGCCGCGCGCGAGGCGGTAGGGCTCCTCGAACTCGCGGAAGTCCTGCTCGGCCAGGGCCGCGTCGGTCCAGGCGCGCACGCCCGGCAGCTCGAGCACGCGCTGCACGTAGGCGGCGATCGGCTCGGGCAGCGGCAGGCCGTAGGTCACCAGGCGCGTGCACACGGGGGCGTAGAAGGCGTCGGCGATGCTGAACGGGCCAAACAGCAGGGGCCCGCCGTGCTGCGCGAGCAGCTCGCCCCACATCTGCACCAGGCGCTGCACGTCGGCGCGCACGGCGGGCCGGTCGCGCCACAGGAGGCCCCCGACCTCGGGCAGGCGCGCCTCGATGTTGGTCGGGCAGGCGCTGCGCAGCGCCGCAAAGCCGCTGTGCATCTCGGCCACCACGCTGCGGGCGCGGGCGCGCGCGGCGCGGTCGGCGGGCCACAGCTGCTTGTCCGGATGCGTCTCGGCCAGGTATTCGGCGATCGCCAGCGTGTCCCAGATGACCAGCTCGCCATCGACCAGCACCGGCACCTTGCCCGTGGGCGAGACAGCCTGCAGCTGGCGCTTGAACTGCGAGCCCGGCTCGAAGCTGTCAAAGCGCACGGGCACCTCGTCGAAGGCGATGTCCGCCTGGCGCATCAGCACCCAGGCGCGCATGGACCAGGAGGAATAGTTCTTGTTGCCGATGTAGAGCTGGGGCATGGCACGGACCTCCGCAGGTTTGCTACTGTTGTGATAGCTGGTTGTCCAGGAATGGCAAAGGTTTCAAGGAAAAAAAACCTTGAAACCTTTGCGCTGTATGGACGGGCAGCTATGGTTTTCGCAGATCACACGGGCCAGACCACGCCGTTGTCGTTCAGGATGGCGTCCAGCGGCAGGTCGTGCGGCTCGGGCTCGAACTCGTCCAGGTAGCCGGCCGTGTAGCCCAGGCCCACGGTGACGGGCCGCGGCTGCAGCGTGGCGAGCGTGCGGTCGTAGAAGCCGCCACCATAGCCCAGCCGGTAGCCGCCCGGCCCGTAGCCCACGCATGGGACGAGCAGCAGTGTGGGCATCAGCGCCTCGGTGTCCTTGGGCTTGGGGATGCCGTAGGCGTCCTCCTCCATGGGGCAGCCCGGGTACCAGGCGTGGAAGGTGAGCGTCTTGTGCTGCTTGTTGACCACCGGCAGGCCGATGCGCCGGCGCAGCGGCTCGCCCTGTAACTCGCCATCCTCCTTCCAGCGGTGCAGCGCGGGCAGCGGATCGAACTCGCCCTTGATGGGCCAGTAGGCGCCGATCACGGTGTGCGGCTTGTCCACCAGCCAGATGCGCAGCACCCGCTGCAATCGCTCGGCGCGTGCCAGCCGGTCGGGCAATTGCAGGCGTTGATTCACCAGCGCGCGGCGCAAGGCTGCTTTGTCCATCACATAATTTCCAGATGTTTCAATGCGCGCCCGGGACCGGGCGCAACCGCTTGGGAAGGGGCCAGGTCTCTCCCAGGCGCATTCTCTCCCCGGTGGGGAGGATTTCGGGCCGGAGTTTGTTTTAGATGAAAAAGTGTTTCAAGCTTTTGACACCGCTGCTGCTGGCCGTCGCCCTGGGCAGCGCCGCCACGACGGTTCAGGCGCAGGGCGCGGCCTCTGCCACAGCCGATGAGGCAGTGCTCGAGATGCAGAAGGCCTTTCGCCGCGGCGACAAGGCGCGCCTGGCGCAGCTGCTGCCGGCCACGCACGGCCACCCCCTGGAGCCCTGGGCCGCCTACTGGGAGCTGCGCGCGCGGCTCGACGAGGCCCAGCCGGCCGAGGTGCAGGCCTTCCTGCACCAGTGGGCCGGCACCTACCAGGAGGACCGCCTGCGCAACGACTGGCTGCTGCTGCTGGGCCAGCGGCGCGACTGGCTGCGCTTTGCCGAGCTGCACCCGGCCTTTCGCATGCAGGACGACCGCGAGGTGCGCTGCTACGACTTGACCGTGCGGCACCTGCAGGGCGGGGCGGCGGCGCAGGCCGCGGGCGACGGCGCCGAGGTGCTGCGCAACTGGATGGCCCAGCGCGACGCCGATGACGGCTGCGCCTACGCCGCCGGCGAGATGCTGGCCGCCGGCAAGATCAAGCCCCTGGACGTGTGGCGCAAGGCGCGGCTGGGCGCCGAGGCCGGGCGCCCGCGCGCCGCGCGCCAGGCCGTGGCCCTGGTCGCGCCCGAGGCCCTGACGCCGCTGGCGCAGGCCCTGGCCAGCCCGGCCAAGTACCTGGCCGCCCGCGCCACCGCCGCCGGCCGCGAGCGCCAGGAGCTGGTGGCGCTGGCGCTGATCCGCATGGCTCAGTCGGACGCCGCAGGCGCGGCGCGGCTGCTGGAGTCCAAGTGGGGCGTGCACCTGTCGGCCGAGGAACGCAACTGGGTCTGGGGCGTGATCGGCAAGCAGGCGGCGCTGTCGCTGTCGCCCGAGGCGCTCGCCTACTTCGCCCGCGCCAGCCGCGACGCCGACCTGACCGACGACATGCTGGCCTGGAAGACGCGCGCCGCGCTGCGCGCCGGCCAGTGGAAGGTGGTGGCCCGAAGCATCGACGCCATGAGCGAGGCCGCGCGCGAGGACCCGGCCTGGACGTACTGGCGCGCCCGCGCCTGGATGAGCGACCGCCCCGGCGACGAGCAGCGCGCCCACGCGCGCCGGCTCTACGAGCGCATCGCCGGCACCACGGGTTTCTATGAGCAGCTGGCGCTGGAGGAGCTGGGCGCGGCCGTGGCGCTGCCGCCCGCGCCCGCGCCGCTCACGGCCGAGGAGCGCGCCGCCGCGCGCGCCAACCCGGGCCTGAATCGCGGCCTGTACGCCATCGCCCTGGGCCTGCGCAGCGAGGGCGTGCGCGAGTGGAACTACACCACCAACCTGCACAGCCCCGGCGGCATGGGCGAGCGCGAGCTGCTGGCCGCGGCCGACTTCGCCTGCCAGCAGCACGTCTGGGACCGCTGCATCAACACCAGCGAGCGCACGCGCACCAGCATCGACATGGCGCAGCGCTTTCCGACGCCGTTCCGCCAGGCGGTGCTGGAGCGCACGCGCACCATCGGGCTCGACCCGGCCTATGTCTATGGCCTGATCCGCCAGGAGAGCCGCTTCATCATGGACGCGCGCTCGGGCGTGGGCGCCTCGGGGCTGATGCAGGTCATGCCCGCCACGGCGCGCTGGACGGCCCGCAAGATCGGCCTGACGGACTTCACCCCCGAGCAGATCAACGACCGGGATACCAACATCGCCATCGGCACGGCGTACCTCAAGCTGGCGCTGGACGATTTCCAGGGCTCCATGCCCCTGGCCGCCGCCGCCTACAACGCCGGCCCGGGCCGGCCGCGCAACTGGCGCAACGGCCCGGTGCTGGACGCCGCCATCTGGGCCGAGAACGTGCCCTTTGCCGAGACGCGCGATTACGTGAAGAAGGTGCTGGCCAATACGGTGAACTACGCGGCATTGCTGACGGGGCAGCCGCAGTCGCTCAAGGGGCGGCTGGGGATGGTGGGGCCCCGGGTGGCGGTGGGGGAGGATCCGAGCAAGGATTTGCCTTGATTATTTGATAGCTGGTTGTCGTTGGCTGGTGCGGGGCTAGGCTGGTTTTGATGTTGTTGGGGTTGTTTTGGGTGCGGGGGCCGGGACTCGCCCCGGCGGGCGACTTACTTTCTTGTCGCGCGACAAGAAAGTAAGCAAAGAAGCGCGCCCCCGCTGCCCGTATCCCCAACGCTGCGCGTTGGGGCAGCCTGCGGTGCTCGGGCGGTCGGCGGTGCTGCGGAACTCACTACGCGCTCGGTGAGCGCTTCGTTCGGACAACCGCAGCAAGCTAGAGGTGGATGCGCGTGTGCCTGCGGCTCACGCGCCCGCCGCCCGCCCTGTGCTCCTCGGTACGGGCAAAGGGGGGTTGGAGGGGCGAGTCGGGCCGACGCTTCGCTCGGCCTCGCATTTCAGCCCATCTGGGCGTGTTCTTTCCCTTCCCCTCTCTCTTTCTTTCTTACTCCCTCCCCCTCTGGGGGAGGGCAGGGGTGGGGGCCAGCCGCGCTGCGCCCTGCAGCCTCGGGCAGTAGAACCAGCCGGCCCCCACCCCTGCCCTCCCCCAGAGGGGGAGGGAGTGAAAGCCGGCTGCCGTACGTCCCTTCCCCACGCCAGGCCGAGCGAAGCGTCGGCCCGAACCGTCCCCGCTTGCCCCCCTTCAATCCTGCGCCAGCGCCTCGACACAGGTTGCCCCCACGCCCAAAACAACCCCAACAAAAAAAACAGCAAAAACAGCAAAAAACCCGCACCAGCTAACGACATTCAGCTATCAAAACCTCACCCCCGCACCCACCGCCGCAACAGGTTGTGATAAACCCCCGTCAACTGCACCAGCCGCATGTCATCCGCCGCCAGCACCGGCGTGAGCTGCTGGATGGACTGGTCCAGGTCGAACAGCAGGGTGCGCTCGGCCTCGTCGGCGACCAGGCTTTCGATCCAGAAGAACGAGGCCACGCGCGCGCCGCTCGTCACCGGGGTCACGCGGTGCAGGCTGCTGGAGGGGTACAACACCATGTCCCCGGCGGCCAGCTTCACGGTCTGCACGCCAAACGGGCCCTCCACCTCCAGCTCGCCGCCCTCGTACTCCTCGGGCTCGGCCAGGAACAGCGTGGCCGACAGGTCGGTACGCATCTGCTGGCTGCTGCCGGGCAGGAACATGAGGGCGCTGTCCACGTGGGCGCCGTAGGTGCCGCCGCCGGCGTAGCGGTTGAATTTGGGCGGATAGATGGTGCGCGGCAGCGCCGCCGAGAGAAACAGTGGCGTGCCCGCCAGCCGGCGCAGGATGCGCTGGCCCAGGCGCGTGCACAGCTCGCTGCCGTCCTGCAGCTGCTGGTTGCGCTTGACGCTTTTGGCCAGCGTGCCGGCGGTGGCGGCGCCGTCGTGCCAGTCGGCGGCATCGAGTTCGGCGCGGAAGGCGCGCACTTCCGTTTTGGTCAGTACCTGGTCGATGGAGATCAGCATGCAGGGGCCTCAAACGGTGGAAGGCAGGGGCAGGGGCAGGGCAGCAGCGCCCCGGGTGTGATGTCGGCCAGGGTGGCGCAGCCGGCCTGGGCCATGCAGGCGTGCAGCTCCTCGGCCAGCAGCGTGAGCATGTGCGCGACGCCCAGGGCGCCGGCCGCCGCCAGGGCGTAGAACTGCAGCCGGCCGACGAGCACGGCGTCGGCGCCCAGCGCCAGGGCCTTGAAGGCGTCCTGGCCGCTGCGGATGCCGCTGTCGAGCAGCAGCGGGCAGTCCGCGCCCACGGCGGCGCGCACGGCGGGCAGCAGGGCCAGGCTGGCGGGCGCGCCGTCCAGGCTGCGCCCGCCGTGGTTGGAGACGATCAGACCGGCCGCGCCGGCGGCGCGCAGGGCGCGCGCGTCGTCCGGGTGCAGCACGCCCTTGACCCAGACGGGCAGGCGCGTGGCCGACAGCAGCCAGTCGAGGTCGCACCGGGTGGGGGCGTGGCGCATGGCGCCCTGGAAGATGCGGCTGTCGCCCGGCGCCAGGGGCGTCGGCGCGGAGGGTGCGTAGCCCGTCAGGTTGGCGGCCAGGCACTCGGGCGGCAGCACGAAGCCGGCCGCCAGGGCGCTGCGGCTGGCCAGCTGGATGCTGGCGTCCAGCGTCAGCACGATGGCCTGGTAGCCGGCGGCTTCGGCGCGCGCCAGCAGGTCCAGCGTGTGTGCGCGCTCGGGCTGCAGGTAGAGCTGGAACCAGCGTGGCCCCTGGCCCGCCGCCTGCGCGATGGCTTCGAGGGGCGTGGACGAGAGGGTGCTGGCGACCAGGCAGGTGTCGGTGGCCTCGGCGGCGCGCGCGGTGGCGACCTCGGCGTCGGGGTGCGCCAGGCGCTGGTGCGCCACCGGGGCCAGCAGGAAGGGGTGGAGGAACGGCTGGCCGTTCAAGGCCAGGCGCGTGTGGCCGCCGCGCACGTCGCGCAGCAGGCGCGGCAGCACGGCCCAGGAGTCGAAGGCGGCGCGGTTGGCGGCCACCGTGCGGTCCCAGCCGCAGCCACCGGCGATGTAGGCCAGGCGATCGGCCGGCAGGTGCTGCGCGGCCAGCCGTTCGTAGTCGATGGCGTTGTGGATGCCGGGCGGGATGCGTTCAGGCGGCATGGGTGAAGGGTTTTGCTCCCTCGCCCCCTTGGGGGAGAGGGCAGGGCTGAGGGGGTGGTTCTGGCGTTGCGCTTGGAATCGGCACCCCCACCCCGGCCCTCCCCCGCTGCGCGGGAGAGGGAGAGGGGGCGCAGACCGCGTTACAGGTCCAGGTTCAGCGTCAGCCGCACGGCCCGGCCATCGCCCTTGTACAGGAAGGCGCCCGAGCGATAGACGGCGGTGAAGTAGTCCTTGTCGGCCACGTTCAGCACGTTCAGGCGCAGGTTGGCGCTCTTGTTGATGCGGTAGGTGGCGAACAGGTCGTACACGGCGAACGATGGCACGGGCTGCGAGCACAGGCCCTGCGCGTTGTGCCCGGCGGCCGTGTCGGGCTGGCCGCCGCACTTGCCGCTCTCGTAGCGGGCCACGGCGCCGAACTCGAAGTTGCGCGTCAGGTGGTACTTGGCCTGCAGCGCGGCGCTGCGGTCGGCGAAGTTGGACAGCGGCAGGCCGACGAAGCCCGGCGTGCTCGACTGCAGCACCCTGGACTTCATGAACGCCACGCCGCCCTGCACCTCCAGCAGCGGCGTCACGTTGCCAGCCAGGCCCAGCTCGATGCCGCGCACGCGGTTCTTGCCGGTGTTGAAGGTGCCCACGGTGTCGTAGTCGGCGCCCTCCGTCACGTCGCTCTTGGTGGTCTGGAAGACGGCGGCCGTAGCCAGCAGTTTGTCGTCCAGGATGTTGAATTTGGTGCCCAGTTCGAAATTGCGCGAGGTCTCGGGCCGGGCGCCGGCCGCCTGGCCGTTGTGGATGATCAGGCCGCCATAGCCGCCGCCGCTGGCGTCGGGCTCGCCGCCATTGATGTCCTGCGCCGTGCCGAAGCTGGCATAGACCATGGCCGTCGGGTTGATCTTGTAGCTCACGCCCAGGTGGCCGTTGACCAGCGTGTCGCTAAAACGGTAGTCGCCCGTTTGCGCGCCGGTCTGGTTGTTTTGCGTGAGCATGGTCAGCTTGTAGTGGTCGGCGCGCAGGCCGCCGAACAGCGTCCAGCGGTCGGTCAGGTCCACCGTGTCCATCGCCGACAGGGCGAAGGTCTTGACGCGCCAGTCGCGCGTCCAGTCACGGCGCTCGTAGCTGCGTCCGGCCAGGCTGCCGAGGTTGTCCAGCGCGTTGCCGTTCAGGTCGGTGATGCACCAGCTGCCCTGCGGGCCGTTGCGCCCGGAGGTGCGGCAGTTGGGCGCGGCGGTACTGCTCACGCCGTAGTTGCCCGACAGCACCTTGTGGTCGGTGTATTCCAGACCGAAGATGAATTCGTGCTTCAGGCCGCCTATCTGCTTGTCCCAGCGCAGGTTGCTCTGGTGGGCGAAGTACTCCACCTCCTGCCAGCCCGTGTGGCCGCCGTCGATGGCGGCGGCGGTGCCGATGGCGTTGCCCGCCGCATCCAGCACGGTGGCGCTGGAGGCGCCGGTGGTGGCGTAGGCGTTCTTGGACTGGCCGTAGCGCGTCAGGCTGGTCAGCTTGACGTCGGGCGTGAAGCGGTAGTTGACGCGCGCCGTCAGCGTGTCCACGTCCGAGCGCAGGAAGTCGGCGTCCTGCGCGTACATCGGCACGCCCCGGGCCGGGCGGCGGTTGGGCGGCGTGCCGACCAGGTAGTAGCCCAGGTCGGGGTGCTTATCCTTGGCGCGCAGGCCGTAGTAGTCCAGCGTGACCGACAGGTCCTCATTGGGCAGCCACAGGCCCGACAGGGCCAGGCCGTTGCGCTGGCGCTTGGACGGATCGCGGTCGGGCACGCCCTCGCTGGACAGTAGGGCGTTGGCGCGCAGGGCGAAGGTCTCGGAGAAGACCTTGTTGGCGTCCAGCGTCACGCGGCGGTGGCTGTCGGTGCCGATGCCGGCGCTGATGCGGTTGAAGCTGTAGTCGGTGGTGGCCTGCTTGGTGATGGCGTTGATGGCGCCGCCGGCCGAGCCGCGCCCGGCAAAGCTCGAGTTCGGCCCCTTGGTGACTTCGATCTGCTCGATGGCAAAGCTCTCGCGCGTGGTCATGCCGGGGTCGCGCAGGCCATCGACGAACACGTCCGAGCGCGCCTCCTGGCCGCGGATGATGTAGCGGTCGCCAAAGGCGTTGCCGTTCTCGCCCGTGCCCAGGGTGATGCCGGGCTGCACCGCCAGGATCTGCTTGAGATCCGTCTGGCCCGAGTCGCGGATGGCCTCGCCCGTCACCACCGAGATGGTCTGCGGGATCTCGGCCAGCGGGCGGGTGTAGCGGCTGTCGGCCGAGGTTTTGGCCTTGTAGGGCGCGCCGACCTCGGCGTTGGGGTTGGGGTCGATGGCCTGCTCCTGCACCGTCACGGTGGGCAGGGTGGCCGCCGATGCCGCCGGGGCGGCCTGCTGCTGGGCCATGGCCGACAGGGGCAGTAGCGCAGCGGCGGCCGACAGGCTGCCGGCCAGGCGCAGGCTCTTGGGTTTCTTCAGGCGAGGAGGGACGGAGGTGGGGGGCATTTCGGAAGGGGGTCCTTGAATGGGAGGGGAGGGCAGGGAAATCGGACGCGATTATTGTTGAGAATCAATCGCGTTTGCATCCCCATTCAAAGAAATGCCGGTTTTTGTGTGCTGGAAAGCGCGGCGCGTGCCCGGGCGTTGCCTGGGGGCAACAGGCCGTCAGGCGTTGACCAGCAGATCGCCCTCGCGCCGGGCCGCGCCGCCGGCGACCAGCTCCTCGACCAGCGCCTGGGCCCATTGCGGCTCGGGCAGCTCGCTGAAATAGCGCGCGTGCAGGGCCGAGAAGTAGGGCGTGGCGCGCAGCCATGCCACGGCGTCGGGCACGGCGATGCGCTGCCACTCCAGCAGCTTGTACTTGAGCAGCACCTTGGCGGCGTAGCGCGCGTGCTTGAGCGGGCTGGCGACGAAGCCCTCCAGGCGCTTGCGCGCCCGCGCCAGCGCCGCGGGCACGTCACCGAACACGCCGCCGTGCCCCGGAATGACCACCAGCGGCGCCAGGCGCTCGATCACGTCCAGCGTGGCACCCACCTCGGCGAACGCGCCCTCGCCCTCGAGTTCCGGGAAGACCACGCCGAAGCCGTTTTCCCACAGCGCGTCGCCTGAAATCAGCACGCGCGTGCCGGGCTCAAACAGCAGCACGGCGTGCCTGTCGTGCCCGGGCGCGGCGTGGATCTGCCAGCGCCGCCCGCCCAGCTCCACCTCCTGGCCGGGCTCGAGCGTGCCGTCGGCGCGAAAGGGCGGGCATTGCTGGCCCGTGGGCACGTAGCTCAGCGCCACCGGGTCCCAGTCGCGCACCTGGGCGAACTGCCCGGGCGGGATCAGGGTCTGCACGTCGGGCCAGCGCTGCTGCAGCAGGGCGTTGCCGCCGCAGTGGTCGCTGTGCAGGTGGGTGTTGAGCAGGCGCGCAAGCGGTGCGCCGCCCAGGGCCGATTCGACCAGTGCCACGGTTTGCGCGGCATGCGTGTGGTAGCCGCTGTCGATCAGCGTGGCCGGGCCGGGGCCGGCGAACAGGATGTTGTTGGCCGACAGCCAGCCGCGTTCGAAGACGGTGATTTCGGGGGGAAGTGCAGGTGGGGCGCCGTTCATCAGCTATTCAATTCATAGTACCAGGTAGGCCCTGCGTGGGGCGGGCGGGTCAGTGGCCGTCGCGCAGCGCGCGCCGCAGGATCTTGCCGACGTTGGTCTTGGGCAGCTCGGCGCGAAACTCGATGTGCCGGGGGCGTTTGTACCCGGTCAGCTGCTCCTGGCACCAGCGCGCCACCTGCTGCTCGGTCAGCTGCGGGTCGCTGCGCACGACGAACACCTTCACGGTCTCGCCCTGGCTGGCGTCGGGCACGCCGACCGCGGCGCACTCGAGCACGCCGGGGCAGCGCGCCACCACCTGCTCGACCTCGTTGGGAAAGACGTTGAAGCCGCTCACCAGGATCATGTCCTTCTTGCGGTCCACGATGCGGCTGGTGCCGCGCTCGTCCATCACCGCGACGTCGCCCGTGCGCAGGAAGCCGTCGGCGGTGAAGGCGCGGGCGTTTTCCTCGGGCTGGTTCCAGTAGCCCGGGGTGACGTTGGGCCCGCGGATGCACAGCTCGCCCGTCTGCCCCGGCGGCACGTCGGCGCCCTCGTCGTCCTTGATGGCGATGTCGATGCCCGGCAGCGGCAGGCCGATGCTGCCGCTGAAGGCCGTGGCGGTGACCGGGTTGTTGGTGCCGATGGCGCAGGTCTCGCTCATGCCCCAGCCTTCGATCATGGTGCTGCCCGTCACCTCCTGCCACTGGCGCGCCGTGGCCTCGCTGGCCGCCATGCCGCCGGCCTGCGAGACGCACAGCTGCGAGAAATCGAGCTGGCGAAATCGCTCGCTTTGCAGCAGGGCGTTGAACAGCGTGTTGACCGCCGGCAGCAGGTGAAACGGCCGCCGCGCCAGTGTCTCGACGAACTTGGGGATGTCGCGCGGATTGGGGATCAGCGTCAGGTGCGAGCCCTGGCGGATGGCCAGCAGGCACAGCGTGAGCGCGAAGATGTGGTAGAGCGGCAGCGCCGCGATGCTGTTGATGCGCGAGGCGTCGCCGATGCGCGCCAGCGCCGGCGAGAACCAGGCCTCGGCCTGCAGCGTGGCGGCAATGATGTTGCGCTGGGTGAGCACCGCGCCCTTGGCCAGCCCCGTGGTGCCGCCGGTGTACTGCAGGAAGGCCGGCGCCTCGGCCGTGGTGGCCAGGCGCTGCAGCGTGCGGCGCGCGCCCTCGGCCAGCGCCTGGCGAAAGCCCAGCACGCGCCGCCCGCCCGACAGGGGCAGGCTGTACTCGGGCACCATCTTGGCCAGGTGGCGCACGGCAAAACTGAGCCAGCGCCCGCGCACCGCTCCCATCAGATCGCCGATGGAGGCGATGACCACCTGCTGCACGTCCGTGTCCTCGATGACCTGGGCCAGGGTGTGGGCGAAGTTCTCCAGGATGATGATGCTGCCCGCGCCCGAGTCCTTGAGCTGGTGCGCCAGTTCGCGCGCCGTGTAGAGCGGGTTGACATTCACGCAGGTGTAGCCGGCGCGCAGCACCGCCGCCATGCTTACGGCGAACTGCGGCACGTTGGGCAGCATGATGGCCACGCGCGCGCCGGGCGCCAGGCCCTGGCCCTGCAGCCAGGCGCCCAGCTGCGCCGACAGCCGGTCGAGCTCGCCATAGCTCATCCACTGCTCCATGCAGACCGAAAACGGCCTGTCGGCGTGCCGCGCGAAGGACTCCTCGAGCAGCTGCGCGACCGAGCCGTACAGGTCGGGGTCGATGGTGGGCGGCACGCCCTCGGGGTAGTGCCGGAGCCAGATGCGGTCCATGGTCGTCGCTTTCTTGTCTCGTTGTCGTATCGTGCCCGCGAGGCGCGGGCGGGCGAGTGCCGATTGTGAAAGGGCGCCCCGCGCCGGCCCATGGGGGCTTGTCCCATGGCGCGCGGTCGCCTGCGCGACAGTCGCCTGCCGCCCGTCCGTACCCACCACGAAAGGACCACCGACCATGGAAAACGCACGCTGGCAGCGTTGGCTGGTGGCCGCGCACGCACTGCTGCTGGCGCTGTGGCTGGCGCTGCTGTGGCGCACCTCGCCCGCGCTGGCGCTGGCGGGCTTGGTGCTGGTGCCGCTGGCCTCGCGCCTGCTGATGCTGCCGCAGTTCCTGCTGATGGTGGCGGTGCGCGCGCGCGCCGGCGAGCCGCGCCTGCCCGCAGCAGTCCTGCTGCGCGCCTGGTGGGCCGAGGCGCGCTGGGCGGCCCGGGTCTTTGGCTGGTGGCAGCCGTTTTGCCACCGGACGCTGCCCGACTGGCTGCCCCCTGCGCCGGCCGGCGCCCCGGCGGCGCGCGGCGTGGTGCTGGTGCACGGCTATCTGTGCAACCGCGGCTTCTGGCGGCCCTGGCAGCGCCTGCTGCGCGCGCGCGGCCATGCCCACGTCGCGCTGACGCTGGAGCCGGCGTTCGGCTCCATCGACGACTACGCCGCCGCCATCGACGCCGCCGTGCAGCAGGTCGAGCAGGCCACGGGCCGGCCGCCCCTGCTGGTCGGCCACAGCATGGGCGGGCTGGCGATCCGCGCCTGGCTGCGCGCCACGCCGGGCGCGGCGGCGCGCGTGCACCGCGTCGCCACCCTGGGCACGCCGCACCAGGGCACCTGGGCGGCGACGCACGCGCGCACCACCAACGGCCGGCAGATGGTGCTGCACGGCCCCTGGGTCGAGGCCCTGGCGGCAGCGGAGCCGCCCGGGCTGCGCGCGCTTTTCGTGTGCTGGCACTCGGATGCGGACAACGTCGTCTATCCGCAGGCCGCCGTGGCGCTTGCGGGCGCGCAGCACCGCGCCGTGCCCGGCGCCGGGCACGTGGAGCTGGCCTTTCATCCGCAGGTGCTGCGCGAGTGCCTGGCGCTGCTGGACTGACATGGGAAAATCTCGCCCCTATGCATGCACTGTTTGACGACGCCGGCAAGTTTCTTGCCGGCCGCATCCTCTCGGAGACCGACACGTCGGCGCAGATCGAGCTTGACTCGGGCAAGCGCGTGAAGGCCAAGGCCGCGCACATCCTGCTGCGCTTTGACAAGCCCCAGCCGGCCGAGCTGCTGGCGCGGGCGCGCGAGGTGGCCGCCGGCATCGAGCTGCCGCTGGCCTGGGAGTTCGCCCCCGGGGAGGAATTCGGCTTTGCCGAGCTGGCGCGCGACTACTTCTCGGCCTCGGCCCCGCCGGCCGAGCAGGCCGGCATGCTGCTGGCGCTGTTCGAGGCGCCGCACTACTTCCGCCGCGCCGGCAAGGGGCGCTTTCGCAAGGCCTCGGCCGAGGTGGTGGAGCAGGCCCTGGCCGCCATCGAGAAGAAGCGGCAGCTGCAGGCGCAGATCGACGGCTGGGCCGACGAGCTGGTGGCCGGGCGCTGCCCCGAGGCCATCGATGCCCAGCTCTACCGCATCCTGTTTCGGCCCGACAAGAACGCGCCCGAGTACAAGGCCGTGGTCGAGGCCAGCCGGCGCGCGCACCTGGCGCCGCTGGCGCTGCTCTCGCGCGCCGGGGCCATCACGTCGAGCTACCAGTTCCACTGGCAGCGTTTTCTGTTCGAGCACTTTCCGCGCGGCACGGGTTTTCCCGACCTGGCCGCGCCCGAGCCGCCGTCCGACCTGCCGCTGGCCGAGGTGCAGGCGTATTCCATCGACGACTCGGCCACCACCGAGATCGACGACGCGCTGTCGCTCACCGGCCTGGGCAGCGGCACCGTGCGCCTGGGCATCCACATCGCCGCGCCCGGCCTGGCCATTGCGCCGGGCGGCGAGCTGGACCGCCTGGCGCGCACGCGCCTGTCCACCGTCTACATGCCGGGGCACAAGATCACCATGCTGCCGCACGAGGTGGTGCAGCGCTACACGCTGGACGCCGAGCGCGCCAACCCGGCGGTGTCGCTGTATGTGAATATCGACGAGGCGACGCTGGCCATCACCGGGCACGAGACGCGCCTGGAGCGCGTGCCCGTCACCGTCAACCTGCGCCACGACCAGCTCGACCACATCGTCACCGAGGCCTGGCTGGCCAACCCCGAGGCTCAGCATGAAAACACGCCCCAGGCGTTGCTGGACTTGCGCGAGCAGCTATCGTTTCTGTACCGCCTGGCGCGCCAGCTCAAGAGCCAGCGCGAGGCGGTGCGCGGCAAGCCGGAGACCTTCACCCGCCCCGACTACACCTTCCGCCTGGAGGGCCAGGCCGGCGACGAGCCCGACGGCAGCGAGACCGTGGTCATCGGCACCCGCAAGCGCGGCGCGCCGCTGGACCTGATCGTCGCCGAGGCGGCCATCGTCGCCAACAGCACCTGGGGCCAGATGCTGGCCGAGCACGGCGTGCCGGGCATCTACCGCAGCCAGGCCAGCCTGGCGCCGGGCGTCAAGGTGCGCATGGGCACCAAGGCGTTGCCGCACGCCGGCATCGGCGTGAAAAGCTATGCCTGGGCCACCTCGCCGCTGCGCCGCTATGTGGACCTGGTCAACCAGTGGCAGGTCATCGCCTGCGCGCGCCACGGCAGGACGGCGGCGCTGGCCGCGCCCTTCAAGCCCAAGGACGCGGAGCTGTTCTCCATCATCAGCAGCTTCGACGCGACCTACGGCGCCTACAACGCCTACCAGGCCGGCATGGAGCGGCTGTGGACGCTCAAGTACCTGCAGCAGCAGGGCCTGCAGGAGATCGAGGCCACGGTGATCCGCGACGGCGGCGCGGGCGGCGACTTCCTGGTGCGCGCCGACCACCTGCCCCTGGTGCTGCCGGTGCTGGGCGCGCAAAGCCTCTCGCGCGGAGCGCGCGTGCGTGTGCGCCTGGGCGAGATCGACGAGATCGCGCTGGACGTGCACGGCACCGTGGTCGAGCGGCTGGACGACCCGCTCGACCCGCGCGACGACGGCCCGGTCGAAGACGACGAGGGCGAGGAAGCCGCGGCCGCCGGCCCGCTGGCCATCGCCGTGGACCTGCAGGAAGGCGAGGCCGGGGCGGGAGCCGCCCCCGGCGCCGAGCACCCCGCGCCGTGACGCCGGCGGCCGGTCGCGCGCGGCCGTCCACGCTGACGGTGGCGCTGGTGCTTTCGGTGCTGGTGCACGCGGCCCTGCTCACCGTGCGCTTCGTCGATCCCGAGCGCTTTCGCCGGGTGTTCGACGACACGCCACTGGAGGTCATCCTGGTCAACGCCAGCTCGCGCGAGGCGCCGCCCCCGGGCCAGGCGCAGGCCATCGCCCAGGCCTCGCTTGCCGGCGGCGGCGAGGCCGAGCGGGGCCGGGCGAGCAGCCCGCTGGCCGCGTCCAGCGTGACCCGGCTGGGCGAGGACCTGGAGCAGGCCCAGCGCCAGATGGACCGCCTGCTCGAGCAGCAGATGCAGCTGCTGGCGCAACTGAAGCGGGAGCTGGCCCAGCTGCCCGCGCCCGAACCCGGCACGCCCCAGGACAGCGCCGAGCAGACGGCGCAGGAGCAGCGGCGCCTGCACCGGCAGAGCCTGCTGGCCGAGATCGAGCGGCGCATCCGCGAAGAGAACGCCCGGCCGCGCAAGCGCTACATCAGCCCGGCCACGCGCGAGGCGGTCTATGCGCTGTATTACGACGCGCTGCGCCGGCGCATCGAGGACCGCGGCACGCGCGACTTTCCCGAGCACGGCGGCAGAAAGCTCTATGGTGAGCTGGTCATGCTGATCACCGTCAACCACGACGGGCGCGTGCTGGATGCCGAGGTGCTGCAGGGCTCGGGCAGTGCGCCGCTGGACCGCCGCGCCCAGGCCATCGCCCGAGCCGCCGGGCCCTTTGGCGCCTTCAGCCCGGACATGCGTGCCCGGGCCGACCAGATCGCCGTGGTCTCGCGCTTTCGCTTCACGCGCGAGCAGACGCTGGAGACCGAACTGCGCTGACACACGGCAGACCCCTTCATGAGCCCCACCATGCAAACACCCACCGACTCGCCCGGCCTCTACTGCGTCATCGGCAACCCCGTGGCGCACAGCCGCTCGCCCTGGATCCACGCCCGCTTTGCCGCGCTGACCGGCCAGGCCCTCGTCTATGAGCGGCTGCAGGCTCCGCTGGACGGCTTTGCCGCCAGCCTGGCGCAGCTGGCCGCGCGCGGCGGGCACGGTTGCAACGTCACCGTGCCCTTCAAGCACGAGGCGGCGCGCTGCGCGCACAGCGCCAGCGAGCGCGTGCAGCTGGCGGGCGCGGCCAACACCCTGGTGCTGGGGCCTGACGGGCGCATCCACGCCGACAACACCGACGGCCTGGGCCTGGTGGACGACATCGAAGCCGGCGCCGGCGTGGCGCTGGCCGGGCGCGACGTGCTGCTGGTGGGCGCGGGCGGCGCTGCCGCCGGGGTGCTCGGCCCGCTGCTCGAGCGCCGGCCGCGCCGCCTGGTGGTGAGCAACCGCACGGCAGCGCGCGCCCAAGCACTGGTGCAGCGCCACGCCGCCCTGGCGCAGCTACAGAGAGTGGAGCTGCAGGCCGTTGACCAGCAAGGGCTGGCGGGCGATTTCGATGTGGTCATCAACGCCACCGCCAGCAGCCTGGAGGGCGGCGCCGTGCCGGTGCCAGAGCGTGCGCTGCGCGCCGGCGGCCTGGCCTGTGACCTGATGTATGGCGCCGCCGCCGAGGGCTTTCTGACCTGGGCGCGCGAGCGCGGCGCGCACGGGCGCGACGGCCTGGGCATGCTGGTGCGCCAGGCGGCCGCGTCGTTCGCCCTGTGGCGCGGCGTGGCGCCGCCGGCCGCGCAGGTGCTGGACGAGTTGCGCGCCGCCATGGCGGCGGGCGCGGCCTGAGTGGCACGGGGCGGGGCGGGCATGGTGATGGACTGGAAGCGGGGCGGGGGCCTGCCGCGCCTGCGCTCAGGGCTGGGCGCGGGCCTGGCCGGGGCGCTGCGCTGGGGCCTGCTGGCGGGCCTGGCGTTCATCGCGCTGCAGCTGTTTTTCGTGGCGCGCATCGCGCTCATGGCGGTGGTCGATCCGCAATCGACGACCTTCCAGCGCTCGCAGGCCTGGGCCCTGGCGCGCTCTGGCGATGGCCTGCGCTGGCGCCAGCAGTGGGTGCCTTACGGCCAGATCTCCGACCACCTCAAGCGCGCCGTGGTCGCCGCCGAGGACGATGGCTTCCTGCGCCACGACGGCGTGGAGTGGCAGGCGATCGAAAAGGCCTGGGAGCGCAACGCCCGCATGGCGGCGCAGGAGGCGGCCGGGCGCGTGCGCAGCCGCGGGCCGCGCATCCGCGGCGGCTCCACCATCACCCAGCAGCTGGCCAAGAACCTGCTGCTGTCGGGCGAGCGCACGCTGGTGCGCAAGGGCCAGGAGTTCGTGCTGACCCTGGCGCTCGAGCGCCTGCTGAGCAAGCGGCGCATCCTGGAGATCTACCTGAACAACGTGGAATGGGGCGCCGGCGTCTTCGGCGCCGAGGCCGCGGCGCGGCACTACCATCGCAAGGGCGCGCACCAGCTCAGCGCCGCCGAGGCCGCGCGTCTGGCCGTGATGCTGCCCGCGCCCAAGCGCTTCGAGAAGACGCCCGGCTCGCTCTACCTGGCGGCCCGCACGCGCGCCCTGCTGGCACGCATGGGGCGCACGCAGCTGCCTTGAGTTTCAGGTAAAAAAGCCCCGCAGCCCGCGCCAGCATTGGGCATTCAGCTATTCATACGGAAGCACATGAGGATTCTCGGCATCGACCCCGGCCTGCAGACCACGGGTTTCGGCGTGCTGGACGTCCAGGGCCACGCCCTGCAGTACGTGGCCAGCGGCACCATCCGCACCGCGGGCGTGGCGCTGGGCGACCTGCCCGGCCGGCTCAAGGTGCTGTTCGACGGGGTGAGCGAGGTGGTCGCGCGCTATCAGCCCGACAGCGCGGCCGTCGAGATCGTCTTTGTCAACGTCAACCCGCAGTCCACGCTGCTGCTGGGCCAGGCGCGCGGCGCGGCGCTGACCGCGCTGGTGCACGCCGACCTGGCGGTGGCCGAGTACACGGCGCTGCAGATGAAGAAAGCCGTGGTCGGCCATGGCCGCGCCGCCAAAGCCCAGGTGCAGGAGATGGTGCGCCGCTTGCTGCAGCTGCCCGGCCTGCCCGGCACCGACGCCGCCGACGCCCTGGGCCTGGCCATCACCCACGCCCACGCCGGCGCGGCCATGGCGCGCATCGGCGAGGTGGCGCAGCTCAACCGCCGCCAGCACGCGCTGTACAAGGGCGGGCGCAGCTATTAATCGGCGCGGGCGGACCCGATCCTTGTTACTCCCTCCCCCCTCTGGGGCAGGGCTGGGGTGGGGGCCTGTCCCGCCAGAAAATCCGTCACCAGCCCCAGCACCTGCTGCGGGCACTCGCGGTGCGGCACATGGCCCGTGCCCGGCAGGATGTGCACCTGCGCCGGGCCGCCCAGATGCCCGGCGATCAGGCGCGGGTGCGCCTCGGAGCCGTATTCGTCCTCGCTGCCGTGCAGCACCAGGGCCGGGCAGCGCACCTGGGGCAGCACATCCCGCAGGCTGAAGTCGGCAAACCGCGGCGACAGCCAGGTGCCGATCCAGGCGTCCAGCACCCAGTCGGTCCGGTCGCCGTGGTGGCGCTGCAGGCGTGCGCGCTCCCCGGGGTCGGCGAACGCGGCCTGCGCCTGGCGGATGCCCTCGCGCGTGCGCTCCTCGACGAAGGCCTGCGCCGACTCGGTGATCAGCGCCCGGCAGGCCTTGGGGTAGCGCGCCGCGCAGTGCACGGCCATGCCCCCGCCCACGCTGTGGCCGAAGACGATGAAATCCTCCAGCCCGAGCTGTTCGCGCACCGCCGCAAAGGCCTCGACCGCCTCGCGGGCGACGAAGTCGGCCGGCAGCCGGTCGCTGCGCGGCTCGGACTGGCCAAAGCCCGGCCGGTCGTAGGCGATGACGGCGCGGCCCGTGCTTTGTGCCAGCAGCGCCGGAAAGTCGCGCCACAGCGCGATGCAGCCCAGCGAGTCGTGCAGCAGCACGATGGGCGCGGCCGGGGCCCGTGCAGGGGGCGGCTGCCAGCGGCGCGCCAGGACGTGCCCGTGCCTGGTGGCGATGCGAAAGTCCTCGGGGGTGGATGCGGCGCTCATGTCGGTCCGGGTTTCGAGGGGCGGTTCAGGCAGGGGAAGCGGGGGCAGGGCGAGAGGCCAGACCCTGCAGCAGCCGTGCGTGGATGCCGCCGAAGCTGCCATTGCTCATGCACACGATGTGGTCGCCCGGCTGCGCGGCCGCTGCCACCCGGGCCACCAGGGTATCGATGTCGGCGACGGTCTGCGCGCGCGCGCCCAGCGGTGCCAGGGCGGTGGCCGCGTCCCAGTCCAGCCCGGCCGTGTGGCAAAAACTCAGGTCGGCCGCCTGCAGCGCCCAGGGCAGCTGCGCCGCCATGGTGCCCAGCTTCATGGTGTTGCTGCGCGGCTCGAACACCGCCAGGATGCGTGCGCCGGCCGGCAGGCGCTGGCGCAGGCCGTCCAGCGTGGTGCGGATCGCCGTGGGGTGGTGGGCGAAGTCGTCATAGACCTGCACGCCGCTGGCGCTGCCGCGCAGCTCCATGCGCCGGCGCACGTTCTGAAAGCGCGACAGCGCCTCGGCGGCCTGCGCCGGTGCCACCCCCACGTGCTCGGCCGCGGCGATGGCGGCCAGGGCATTGAGCTGGTTGTGCACGCCGCCCAGCGCCCAGCGCAGCTCGGCCACGCGGCCCTGGCCGCGCCGGTGCACGGCAAAGTCGTGCGGCGGGCCGTCGGCAAAAAAATCGCTCGCCGCGCTGCCGAAACTGGCCACCCCGCTCCAGCAGCCCTGGTGCAGCACGCGCGCCAGGCTCTCCTCCAGGCCATTGACGACCACCCGCCCCGACGGCGGCACGGTGCGCAGCAGGTGCTGGAACTGCCGCTCGATGGCCGCCAGGTCGTCGAAGATGTCGGCGTGGTCGAACTCCAGGTTGTTCAGGACGGCGGTGCGCGGGCGGTAGTGCACGAACTTGCTGCGCTTGTCGAAGAACGCCGTGTCGTACTCGTCGGCCTCGATGACGAAGAGCGGCCGCGCCTGGCCCGGCGCCTGCCGCCCCAGGCGGGCGGAGACGCCAAAGTCCAGCGGCACCCCGCCCACCAGAAAGCCCGGCGCAAGGCCCGCGCACTCCAGGATCCAGGCCAGCATGGAGGTGGTCGTGGTCTTGCCGTGCGTGCCGGCCACCGCCAGCACGTGGCGCCCGGCCAGCACGTGCTCGGCCAGCCACTGCGGGCCGCTGGTGTAGGGCGCGCCCGCGTCCAGGATGGCCTCCATGAGCGGGAACTTCGGGCTGCCGTCTGCCAGCCGGGCGCGGCTGACCACGTTGCCGACCACGAACAGGTCGGGCGCCAGCCGCAGCTGCTCGGCGCCGTAGCCCTCGATCAGCTCGATGCCCAGCGCCGTGAGCTGATCGCTCATGGGCGGATAGACGCCCGCGTCGCAGCCCGTCACGCGGTGCCCCGCCTCGCGCGCCAGCGCCGCCAGGCCGCCCATGAACGTGCCGCAGATGCCCAGGATGTGTATGTGCATGGGCGAGCATTCTAAGAAGGGCGGCAGGCCCGGGCGGGGCGGGCGGCGGACACTGCGGAAGTATTGGCAAAAAGGGCGTGAAACCCTTGCCCTTCAAGGGCATGGCGCTATGAAAAAAGACCGGTGAGCCGGTAAAGTCCCTGCCCAGCGCGCGCATTGGCGCCGCGCGGGCGGCGCGCCGGGGGCCACAATGCGCGCTGACCGCCTCCCTTGCACCAAGACCGCCATGCAGCCGCCCATCGCCATCGAGATTGCCCACGCCACCGCCCGCCTGGCGGTGGAGGAGGGCCTGGAGTGGGGCGCCGCCAAGCGCCGGGCTGTGCGCGAGCTGGGCCTGCCGGCGCGCACGCCCCTGCCCGACAACGACCTGGTCGAGGACGCGGTGCGGGCCTATATCGGCCTGTTCTGCGCCGAGACCCAGCCCGCCGAGCTGCGCGCGCTGCGCCGCCTGGCACTGACCTGGATGGAGCGGCTACAGGACTTTCGCCCCTACCTGGGCGGCGCCGTCTGGCACGGCACGGCCACGCGGCTGTCGGACGTGCACCTGACGCTGTTCTGCGACGACCCCAAGTCGGCCGAGATCGCCCTGATCGACCACCGCGTGAGCTACGAGCCGCGCACCGTCAAGGGCCTGCGCGGCGAGCCCGTCGAGGTGCTGAGCCTGTCCAGCTGCTCGCCCGAGCTGGGCGAGGAGATCGGCGTGCACCTGCTGATCCACGACCTGGATGACCTGCGCGGCGCCCTGCGCCCCGATGCGCGCGGACGCACGCCGCGCGGCGATGCCGAGGCCGTGCGTCGGCTGCTGGAGGCGCCCGAGCCGCCGCTGCCTGCGGCAGAGCCCCATCGAGACCTGCCATGACGCTGCACAACTCTCTTTCATCCCCCTCGGCCGCCGCTGCCCCGGCGCGCCGCCGGCTGATGCTGGGCGTGGGGGCGCTGGCCGCCGCCGCGGGTGCCGGCGCCGCCTGGTGGCGCACGCGCCCGGGCCCGGTGGCAGAAGACGCTGCCGGGCGGTTCTGGAGCGCCAGCTTTGACGGCCTGTCGGGGCAGAAGCTGCACATGACCGACTTTCGCGGGCACCCGCTGCTGCTGAACTTCTGGGCCACCTGGTGCCCGCCGTGCGTGCAGGAGCTGCCGCTGCTCGACCGCTTCCACCAGGAGCAGCGCGGGCGCGGCTGGCAGGTGCTGGGCCTGGCGATCGACCAGGAGGACAAAGTGCGCCAGTTTCTCGAACGCCGGCCGCTCGGCTTTCCCCTGGCCATGGCCGGCCTGGACGGCTCGGACCTGGGGCGTGCCCTGGGCAACGAGCGCGGTGGCCTGCCCTTCAGCGTGCTGTTCGCGGCAGATGGCGGCATCTTGGTGCGTAAAATGGGCGAGCTGAGCGCACAGGACCTGGCCAGCTGGTCCACAAAGGCGTGAACGCTGCCTTGGCGCAAACAAGATGAAGGAAAAAGAAGCCATTTCGGCGAAGTAGGCCGAATTTGGAGTAAATTCGCGCCCTTCCCATTTCAGCCGCTGGAGCCCCCATGGATTTGCGAAAACTCAAGACCCTCATCGATCTGGTGTCTGAGTCGAATGTGTCCGAACTCGAGATCACCGAAGCCGAGGGCAAGGTGCGCATCGTCAAGGCCGGCGCCACCGTCGTCCAACAGGTGATGGCCGCCCCCATGCAGGCCGCAGTGCCCATGGCAGTCGCGCCGGCCGCCGCCCCCGCCCCGGCCGCCGAAGCGCCGGCCGCCGCCGCAGCGCCCACCGGCCACGTCGTCAAGTCGCCCATGGTGGGCACCTTCTACCGCGCCTCCAGCCCCGGCGCCAAGGCTTTCGTCGAGGTCGGCAGCGTGGTCAAGGAGGGCGAGACGCTGTGCATCGTCGAGGCCATGAAGATCCTCAACGAGATCGAGGCCGACAAGAGTGGCACCATCACGCGCATCCTGGGCGAGAACGGCCAGGCCGTCGAATACGGGCAGGCCCTCTTCATCATCGAATGACCCGCTTCCCCCATGAGTCCGTCGCATCGCGCCGTCCGCAGGCGTGAGACTGGTAGAGCCTATGTTTAAAAAAATCCTGGTCGCCAACCGCGGTGAGATAGCACTACGCATCCAGCGCGCCTGCCGCGAGCTGGGCATCAAGGCCGTCATGGTCTATTCCGAGGCCGACCGCGACGCCAAGTACGTCAAGCTGGCCGACGAGGCGGTGTGCATCGGCCCGGCGCCGTCCCCGCAGTCCTACCTCAACATGCCGGCCATCATCTCGGCCGCCGAGGTCACCGATGCCGAAGCCATTCACCCCGGCTATGGCTTTCTGGCCGAGAACGCCGACTTTGCCGAGCGTGTGGAAAAAAGCGGCTTCCAGTTCATCGGCCCGACGCCCGAGTCCATCCGCCTGATGGGCGACAAGGTCTCGGCCAAGCAGGCCATGCTGCGCGCCGGCGTGCCCTGCGTGCCCGGCTCGGACGGCGAGCTGCCCGACGACCCGGTGCAGATCCGGCGCATCGCCCGCACCGTTGGCTATCCCGTCATCATCAAGGCGGCGGGCGGCGGCGGCGGGCGCGGCATGCGCGTGGTGCACACCGAGGCGGCCCTGGTCAACGCCGTGCAGATGACCAAGGCCGAGGCCACGGCGGCCTTCGGCAACCCGGCCGTCTACATGGAAAAGTTCCTGCAGAACCCGCGCCACATCGAGATCCAGATCCTGGCCGACAAGCACAAGAACGCCGTCTATCTGGGCGAGCGCGACTGCTCCATGCAGCGGCGCCACCAGAAGGTGATCGAGGAGGCGCCGGCGCCGGGCATCCCGCGCAAGCTGATCGAGCGCATCGGCGAGCGCTGCGTCACCGCCTGCAAGAAGATCGGCTACCGCGGCGCGGGCACCTTCGAGTTCCTGTACGAAAACGGCGAGTTCTATTTCATCGAGATGAACACGCGCGTGCAGGTCGAGCACCCGGTGACGGAGTGGATCACCGGCGTGGACATCGTGCGCACCCAGATCATGGTGGCCGCCGGCGAAAAGCTGCCGTTCTCGCAGCGCCACATCCAGCTGCGCGGCCACGCCATCGAGTGCCGCATCAACGCCGAAGACCCGTACAAGTTCACGCCGTCGCCGGGGCGTATCACCAAGTGGCACGCGCCGGGCGGCCCGGGCGTGCGCGTGGATTCGCACGCCTACACCAACTACTACGTGCCGCCCAACTACGACTCCATGATCGGCAAGATCATCGTGCACGGCGACACGCGCGAGCAGGCGCTGGCGCGCATGCGCACTGCCTTGCTGGAGACCGTGGTCGAGGGCATCAGCACCAACGTGCCGCTGCACTGCGAGCTGATGGTGGATGCCAACTTCGTCTCCGGCGGCACCAACATCCACTACCTGGAGGAGTGGCTGGCGCAGAGGAAGCGTTGAGCAGGCGCTAAAGCCCGGCCGCAACCCGCCTGCATGACACTTCGCTGGCTCCCGGAGACGGGCGCCAGCTTTTTTGTTGCCCCTGATTCCCCTTGATGACCCCCGAAAAGGACGCCGCCATGTTCGAGCTGACCCTGCTGTGCCCCGAGGAGCGCGTCGATGCCGTGAGCGAGGCCTTCGATGCGCTCGATGCCCTGAGCGTCTCCGTCGAGGATGCCGACGCGCAGACCGAGGCCGAACAGGCGCTGTTTGGCGAGCCCGGCATGCCCGCGCCGCGCCAGGCCTGGAACAAGAGCCGGGTGACGGCGCTGTTTGCCACGCACGAGGCGGCCGACGAGGCGGCGCGCCTTCTGGCGGCGCAGGATTTCTTTGCCGGCTGCGAGACGGCCGGCATCGCCCAGGTGCCCGAACAGGACTGGGTGCGCCTGACGCAGTCGCAGTTCGAGCCGGTGCAGATCACGCCCGAGTTCTGGATCGTGCCGAGCTGGCACAAGCCGCCCGCCGGCGCGGTGCAGACCCTGCGCCTCGACCCCGGCATGGCGTTCGGCACCGGCACGCACCCGACCACGCGCATGTGCCTGCGCTGGATCGCCCGCCAGGGCGCGCAGGGGGGCGATGCGCTCGGGCGCGTGCTGGACTACGGCTGCGGCTCGGGCATCCTGGCCATAGGCGCGGCCAAGTTCGGCGCCGCGCCGATCGACGCCGTGGACATCGACCCGGCCGCCGTGCAGGCCACGCTGGACAACGCGCAGGCCAACGACGTGCAGCTCGCCGCCGGCCTGCCCGACCAGGCGCAGGGTGCGTACCGCACGGTGCTGGCCAACATCCTGGCCACGCCGCTCAAGGTGCTGGCGCCGCTGTTGTGCGCGCACGTGGCGCCAGGCGGGCATCTGGTGCTGGCCGGCATCCTGGAGCGTCAGGCCGAGGAGCTGCAGGCAGCCTACGCGCCGTGGCTGCAGCTGCAGGTGGCCGATCGCGAAGACGGCTGGATATTGATGGTGGCGCGCCGCTGAAACCGGGCGGCCACCGGGCTGCCGGGCCCTGCGGCCGGCCTTCTACAATGCCCCGCCGATGAGCCAGACCACCCGCTGCCCCCACTGCGCAACGGCCTTTCGCGTGGTCGCGGACCAGCTGCGCGTCTCCGACGGCTGGGTGCGCTGCGGCCATTGCCAGGAGGTGTTCGACGCGTTGCAGAGCCTGCGCCAGCCCGTGCGGCCCCCGCCGGACGGTCCGCAGCTGGCACAGGAGGAGGGGGAGCCGATCCCGGCCTTTCTGCGCGCCCCTGAGCCCGAGGCGCCTGCGCTGGCGGATGAGGAGGCGCCGCCCGACGTGCCATTGCCCCTGCCCGCAGCGCAACCGCCGGCCGAAGCCCTGCCCTGGGTGGACGAACCGCCTCCGCCGGGCGGGGACGAACCCCAGTTCGTGCGCGCCGCGCGCCGCGGCGCCGTGTGGCGCCAGCCCCGCACACGCGCCCTGCTCGTGCTGGCAGCATCGCTGTTGGCGCTGCTGCTGGCCGCGCAGGCCCTGCTGCAGCAGCGCGATGCGCTGGCCGCGCGCCACCCGGCTGTAAGGACGCTGCTGCAGCCCCTGTGCGCGCTGCGCGGCTGCACGCTGCAGGCGCCGCGCGACCCAGCCGCCCTGGTGATCGACAGCTCCTCCTTCATGCGCCTGCGCCTGGACGACGATCAGTACGAACTGCGCCTGGCCCTGCGCAACCTGCATTCCCACGCGGTGGCCATGCCACTGCTGGAGCTGACACTGACCGACGCCGACGAGCGCGTGTTGGTGCGCCGCGTCCTGGACCCCGCGCGCGAACTCGGCGCACCGGCCGAACTCGCCCCGCTGGGCTCCTGGGGCGCCGCCACCCCGGTGCAGGTGCCCGAGGCCCCGGTGGCGGGCTACCGGCTGCTGGCCTTCTATCCCTGATGCCGCCCCGGCGGGCGCGGCTCTTTTTCCTGCCCCTTTTTTCCACCACCGGAACACCACGACATGACAGCGCTGATTTGCGGCTCCCTGGCCTTTGACACCATCATGACGTTCGAGGGCCGCTTTGCCGAGCAGATCCTGCCCGAGCAACTGCACATCCTGAACGTGTCCTTCCTCGTGCCCACGCTGCGGCGCGACTTCGGCGGCTGCGCCGGCAACATCGCCTACGCGCTGAAGCTGCTCGGGGGCGAGCCCTGGCCCATGGCCATGCTGGGCAGCGACGGTGGCAGCTACCTGCAGCGCATGCGCGAGCTGGACATCGACACGCGCTTCGTCAGGCAGGCGGGCGATGCCTACACCGCGCAGGCCATGATCATGACCGACCGCGACAACAACCAGATCACCGCCTTCCACCCGGGGGCGATGATGCACGCCCACCGCAACCGCATCGAGCCGGGCTGCGGCGCGGCACTGGGCATCGTCGCCCCGGACGGCCGCCAGGCCATGCTGGAGCATGCGGCGCAGTTCGCTGCCGCCGGCATTCCCTTCGTCTTCGATCCGGGCCAGGGCCTGCCCATGTTCGACGGGGCGGAGCTGAGCGGCTTCATCGACCAGGCCGACTGGGTCGCCGTGAACGACTACGAGGGCAAGATGCTGTGCGAGCGCACCGGCCTGTCGCCGGCCGACATCTCGCGGCGCGTGCGCGGCCTGGTGGTGACGCTGGGGGCTCAGGGCTGCGAGGTCTGGGAGCAGGGCGCCAGCACGCTGGTGCCCCCGGTGGCGCCCACCGAGGTGGTGGACCCGACAGGCTGCGGCGACGCATGGCGCGGCGGCCTGCTCCACGGCCTGGCGCAAGGCTGGCCGCTGGCGCGCTGCGCGGCACTGGGCAACCGCATGGGCTCGCTCAAGGTGGCGCAGCGCGGACCACAGAACTACACGCTGGACTTCGATCCGCAGGCATTTTGATGGAATGAAAAAGCCCTGCAGCCCGCGCCAGTCAATGAGATTGCGCTAGCAATTTCGACAAAAAAGCCCGGTGCGGGACCGGGCTGGGCAGGGCCGGGCGTTCAGGCCGGCGTCAGGGCTTTTCGCCGCTCGGAAATGGCCAGGCCGCGTGGGGCGCCCGGGTGGTCTGCACGGCCGGCGCTGCGGCGGCGGCAGGTGCGGCGGCTGTCGTGCCTGCCACCTTGCGGGTGGCCGGGGCCTTGCCGGATGCACTCTTGCCCGCGGCAGCGCCCTTGCTGGCAGCCGTGCTGCTCTTGGCGGCCGTCCTGGTGCTGGCGGCAGCCTGCTTGGCGGTGGCGGGCGCCGCAGCGGCCTTCTTTGCCGGTGCGGCGCTCTTGGTGGCGGCGCCAGAAGCCTTGGCCGGGGTGGCGGCGGCCTTGGCAGGAGCCTTTTTCGCACTGGCGCTGTCGGCGGTCGAGGGCGCCGCAGTCTTGCCGGCCGTCTTCTTGGCCGCTGCAGCCTGTTTCACCGGGGCTGCCTTGGAGGCTGCGGCTTCCTTCGCCGGGGCGGTCTTGCCGGTGGTCTTCGCGGCAGTGGTTTTTGCAGTGGTCTTTGCCGTGGCGCTGGCGGACTTGGCGGGGGCCTTGGCGGTGGGTTTCGCTGCGGGAGCCGCAGCCGGAGCCGCCGCAGCCTTGCCGCTGCCGGCCTTGGCGCCTGCGGCCTTCTTGGCGGCTGGCGCTGCCGCCTTCTTGGCAGGGGCGGCTGCCGTGGCCGTCGGCGCTGCCTTCTTCGCAGCCGGGGCGGCGCTGGCTTTGCCGGCTGTGGCCTTCTTGGCGGGCGCAGCCTTCTTGGCGGCAGCCGGCGCGGGTGCCGGGGCCGCAGCGGCTGCCTTCTTGGCGGGAGCTGCCTTCTCGGCGGCGGCCGCCTTTTTCACGGCCGGGGTCTTGGCGCTGGCGGCGGCGCCGGCTTTCTTGGCGGGGGTGGCTGCGGTCTTGGTCGCAGCGGGTTTCTTCGCAGTTGCCATCATTTTCTCCTTGGGGTCGATTTGCAGAGAGCACGCAGCGCCTGCTTTGGGTACTGCGCGATCCATGGCAACGACGCGTCGTCCGCCACCACGAATGCTGAGAGAGGCGCACCCGCGCGGCGGCCGCGCCGTGCCGCCATGCCGTGGGAGTGCCGAGGAAAAACCGTATCCGCCATGGCTCGCTTCGCGCTGCGTGTCCGTCAATCCCAGGACAGCGCACCACCCGTCTGGTACTCGATGACGCGCGTTTCGAAGAAGTTGCGCTCCTTCTTCAGGTCGATCATCTCGCTCATCCAGGGGAAGGGGTTTTCCTCATTCGGAAACAGCGCCTCCAGGCCGATCTGCGTGGCCCGGCGGTTGGCGATGTAGCGCAGGTAGCCCTTGAACATGGAGGCGTTCATGCCCAGCACGCCGCGCGGCATGGTGTCTTCGGCGTAGCGGTACTCCAGGTCCACGGCCTGGTGGAACAGTCCGCAGATCTCTTCCTTGAACGGGGCCGTCCACAGGTGCGGGTTTTCCAGCTTCAGCTGGTTGATCAGGTCGATGCCGAAGTTGCAGTGCATGGACTCGTCGCGCAGGATGTACTGGTACTGCTCGGCCGCGCCGGTCATCTTGTTTTGCCGGCCCAAAGCCAGGATCTGCGTGAAGCCGACGTAGAAGAACAGGCCCTCCATCAGGCAGGCGAAGACGATCAGGCTCTTGAGCAGCGTCTGGTCGGCCTCGGGCGTGCCCGTCTTGAACGACGGGTCCATGATGGCGTCGATGAAGGGGATCAGGAACTGGTCCTTGTCGCGGATGGAGGCGACCTCGTTGTAGGCGTTGAAGATCTCGCCTTCGTCCAGGCCCAGCGACTCGACGATGTACTGGTAGGCGTGGGTGTGGATGGCTTCCTCGAAGGCCTGGCGCAGCAGGAACTGGCGGCATTCGGGCGCGGTGATGTGGCGGTAGGTGCCCAGCACGATGTTGTTGGCCGCCAGCGAATCGGCCGTGACGAAGAAGCCCAGGTTGCGCTTGACGATGCGGCGCTCGTCTTCGGTCAGGCCGTTCGGGTCCTTCCACAACGCGATGTCGCGCGTCATGTTGATCTCCTGCGGCATCCAGTGGTTGGCGCAGGTGGCTAGGTACTTTTCCCAGGCCCACTTGTACTTGAAGGGCACCAGCTGGTTGACGTCGGTCTTGCCGTTGATGATGCGTTTGTCCACCGCGCTGACGCGGCCGCCGTGCGCGGCGCCCGGCGGCGCAGCCTGCGGGCGCGGCTGCTGCAGGGGGCCGTCGTGCGGGGCCCCTTGCGGGAGGTTTTGCGGTGGGGTCTTGACTTCGTCGTCCCAGGTAAGCATGGCTCGTCCAGTGCGTGGATTATGGAAGCAGTGCTTCAAAAAGAAAAGCATCGAAGCGTTGCGCAGCGCCGATTCGTTGCGTACCCGCCTGCTGCGGGCGGCTTCGATGCGGTGGGGTGGGTGAGGCCTGGGGCAGCCTTCACTGGCAGGCTTCGCAGCCCGGGTCGTCGATGGCGCAGAACTGCACGTCCGTGGCCGGCCCGGCCATCGCGGCAGCTGCGGGCGCATCCGTCGGGACGGCATTGAGCTGGCGCTTGTTCACCGTGCTCATCTCGACGTGGGTGGCGCTTTGCGTGCGCAGGTAGTAGGTGGTTTTCAGGCCACGCAGCCACGCGAGCTTGTAGGTCTCGTCGAGCTTCTTGCCCGAGGCGCCGGCCATGTAGATGTTCAGACTCTGCGCCTGGTCGATCCACTTCTGGCGGCGCGCGGCCGCCTCGACCAGCCAGGTGGGCTCGACCTCGAAGGCGGTGGCGTAGAGCTGCTTGATGTCCTGTGGCACGCGGTCGATGGGAGCCAGCGAGCCCTTGAAGTGCTTGAGGTCCATGACCATGACGTCGTCCCACAGGTGCAGGCGCTTCAGGTCGCGCACCAGGTACTGGTTGATGACGGTGAACTCGCCCGAGAGGTTGGACTTGACCGACAGGTTGCCAAACGACGGCTCGATGGAGGCATCGACGCCAACGATGTTGGAGATCGTCGCCGTGGGCGCAATCGCCACGCAGTTGGAGTTGCGCATGCCGTGCCGGGCTATTTGTGCGCGCAGCGCGTCCCAGTCCAGACGCGCGCTGCGGTCCACCTCGACGTGGCCGCCGCGCTCCTGCGCCAGCAGATCCAGCGAATCCAGCGGCAGGATGCCCTGCGACCACAGCGAGCCCTGATAACTGTCGTAGGTGCCGCGCTCGCGCGCCAGCTCGCTGGAGGCCTGGTAGGCGTAGTAGCAAACGGCCTCCATGGACTCGTCGGCGAACTGCACGGCGGTGTCGCTGGCGTACGGAATGCGCAACTCATACAGGGCATCCTGAAAGCCCATCAGGCCGAGGCCCACCGGGCGGTGGCGCAGGTTGGAGTCACGCGCCTTGTCCACGGCGTAGTAGTTGATGTCGATCACGTTGTCCAGCATGCGCATGGCGGTGGCGACCGTGCGGCGCAGCTTGTCATGGTCGATCTGCCCGTTCCGAACGTGCTGGGCCAGGTTGACCGAGCCCAGGTTGCACACCGCCGTTTCGCTGTCGCCGGTGTTGAGCGTGATCTCGGTGCACAGGTTGGACGAGTGCACCACGCCCACATGCTGTTGCGGGCTGCGGATGTTGCACGGGTCCTTGAAGGTGATCCACGGGTGGCCGGTCTCGAACAGCATCGAGAGCATCTTGCGCCACAGGTCCACCGCCGGCACGCGCTTGAAGAGCTTCAATTCGCCGCTGTCGGCGCGGGCCTCATGGGCGACGTAGGCGCGCTCGAAGGCCTGGCCATACAAATCATGCAGATCGGGCACGTCCGAGGGCGAGAACAGCGTCCACGGGCCCTTGTCGAGCACACGCTTCATGAACAGGTCCGGAATCCAGTTGGCCGTGTTCATGTCGTGCGTGCGCCGGCGATCGTCGCCGGTGTTCTTGCGCAGCTCCAGGAATTCCTCGACATCGAGGTGCCAGGTTTCCAGGTAGGCGCAAACGGCGCCCTTCCTCTTGCCGCCCTGGTTGACCGCGACCGCCGTGTCATTGACGACTTTCAGGAACGGCACTACGCCCTGCGACTCGCCGTTCGTGCCCTTGATGCGCGCACCCAGAGCGCGCACGCGCGTCCAGTCGTTGCCCAGGCCCCCGGCGTATTTGGACAGCAGGGCATTTTCCTTGATGGATTCGTAGATGCCCTCCAGGTCGTCGGGCACGGTGGTGAGATAGCACGAGGACAGCTGTGAGCGCAGCGTGCCGCTGTTGAACAGCGTGGGCGTGCTGCTCATGAAGTCGAACGAGGACAGCAGCTCGTAGAACTCGATGGCGCGGGCGTTGCGGTCTTCCTCCTGCAGGGCCAGGCCCATGGCCACGCGCATGAAGAAGGTCTGCGGCAGCTCGATGCGCGTCTTGGCAATGTGCAGGAAGTAGCGGTCGTACAGCGTCTGCAGGCCCAGATAGTCGAACTGCAGATCGCGCCCGGGCTTGAGCGCCGCGGCCAGGCGCTCCAGGTCGAAGTCGAGCAGGGCGGGGTTGAGCAGCTCGTGCTCCACGCCCTGCTTCACGAACAGCGGGAAGTGCGCGGCATAGGCCTGCGGCAGGTCGGCGGGCGCCACCTCGCGCCCCAGCACCTCGCGCACGATGGTGTGCAGCAGCAGGCGCGCGGTGGCGTGGGTGTAGCCCGGGTCTTTCTCGATCAGGGTGCGCGCGGCCAGGATGCCAGCCTTGTAGACCTCCTCCATGGGCACGCCGTCGTACAGATTGCGCAGCGTCTCGGCGGCGATCGGCGCGGCCTGCACCTCGGGCCCGAGGCCGGCGCAGGCGGACTCGATCAGCGCCTGCAGGCGCAGCAGGTCCAGCTCCACGCGCTGGCCGCCCTCCTGCACGAACAGGGCCGGCATTTGCGGCATCAGCTGCTGGCGCTGCTGCGCGCGCTCCTGGGCGCGGCGCTCGCGGTACAGCACATAGGCCCGCGCCACGTCGTGGTGGCCCCCGCGCATCAGGCCGAGCTCGACCTGGTCCTGCACGTCCTCGATATGGAAGGTGCCGCCGGCCGGGCGCGAGCGCACCAGCGCCCGCACTACCGCCTGCGTCAGGTCCTCGACCAGCTCGCGCACGCTGGCCGAGGCCGCGCCCTGCGCGCCGCGCACCGCCAGGAAGGCCTTCATCAGGGCCACGGCGATCTTTTGCGGCTCGAACGGCACGACGGCGCCGTTGCGGCGCAGGATCTGATAACGGGCCAGTTCGGCGGCGCTGCCCGGGCGGGCGGCCCCGGCGGACAGGGCGTCCGGCATCTGCGGGAGGTCGGAGACGGGGGATTCGACGGAGGCGTGCATGGCTTTCCTTTCAGGGCGGTGGGGCAGCGGGCGGGGAGGGCGCGGGGCGTCGGCCTGGCTGCGTGGAGGTGCTGGCGGGCGACGTGCCAGACACTACATATAGCGCTAAGTGTTTGTTTGAAACACTATGGGTAGTGTATCCGCGCATCAAGGGCCCTGCAGCGACAGGCGCCGTTGTCCGACAGGGCCTCAGCGGCGCGCGGCTCCGGGCGGCAGCAGGATGCCCGTGCCTGCGAGTGCGGCCGACACGCGCGCCCAATCGAACCCCGGCCCCGGGTCGTGCTTGCGTGCCGGCGCGATGTGCTCGTGCCCGGCCACGTGCCGGATGGGGTGGCGCAGCTGCAACGCCGTGCACAGGGACAGAAGCGCCTCGTACTGCGCCGGCTCGAAGGCGCGTCCCTCCAGGCCCTCGAGTTCCACCCCGATCGAATCGTCATTGCAGCCATCGCGGCCGCGGTAGTGCGACACGCCGGCATGCCAGGCGCGCCGGCCGGTGTCCACAAACTGCCACAGGGTGCCGTCGCGCTCGATGAAGAAATGGCTGGAGACTTGCAGCCCCCGGATCTGCTTGAAATAGGGGTGGGCCTCCCAGTCGAGCCGGTTGGTGAACAGGCGCTGCACCTGGCCCGTACCGTATTCGCCCGGGGGCAGGCTGATGGAGTGCACGACCAGCAGGTCCACCCGGGCACCGGCGGGACGGCTGCCATGGTTGGGCGACGGCAGGCGGCGCGCGGTGCGCAGCCAGCCGTCCCGCCAGGGGCCGGCCCCCTGTGTCGCGCCGCGCATCACGGGCGCTGATGGGCGCGGCAGCAGTAGCTGCGTCCGCCCTCATCGTGCAGCGCCTGCGAATGCGGCAGGTGCACGCCGCAGTGCGCGCAGCGGACCATCTCCTCCGGCGCGGGCAGGGACGAGGCGCCGCGCCCGGGCGGCGGAGGGCGGCGCTGCTGGCTGCGCCAGAAGGCATAGACGATGGCCACCACGGCCAGGAGTACCAGGTACTTCATGGCATCAAGCGGCGCGCCCGAGCACCACCTCCATGACGAAGCGCGAGCCGGCATAGGCCAGCAGCAGCAGCGCCGCACCCGCGTAGAGCACGCGCGCCGCCCGCCGTCCGCGCCAGCCCAGGCGCGCCCGGCCCAGCAGCAGCAGCGCGAAGGTGGCCCAGGCCAGCACGGAGAACACCGCCTTGTGGTCCCACAGCCAGGCACGGCCGTAGAGCTCCTCGCTGAAGAACCAGCCCACCAGCAGCGTGGCCGTCAGCAGCACGAAGCCGGCCGTGACGAAGCGGAAGGTGAGGCGCTCCAGGGTGAGCAGCGGCAGGCTGCTGGACAGGTCGCTGGCCTGGCGCATCTGCCGCTCGGCGCGGCCCATCAGCCAGGCGTGCACCACGGCGGCAGAGAAGAGGCCATAGCAGGCGATGCCCAGCGTCAGGTGCAGTGCCAGCCAGGGCGAGGCCGAGACGTGCAGCGCCCGCCCGGGGAAGAAGGCCGCCAGCAGCGCCGTCGCACCGCCCAGCGCGCACAGCGCCCAGCGCGTGCGCAGCTGCGGAAACAACTGGTGTTCCACGGCGTAGATGGTCAGCACCAGCCAGGCCGTCATGGACAACGCCGGGGCGAAGCCGAAGTGCGGCTGGCGCCCGAGCAGCCCCCAGGCCAGCGCTGCCGCGTGCAGCGCCCAGGCCGGCGCCATGGGCCACAGGCTGCTGCGCTCGCTGCCCGCGCGGGCGACGACCACCGCGGCGAGCGCGTAGCCTGCTGCCGCGGCAATGGCCAGGAGCCAGGTGCCCGAGGATGCGCTGGGTAAAATCATGGGTTCGCAGTTTAGCTACGGAGCACGCAGCCATGGCCTCCGCCCTGACCGAAAAACTCACTCGTCTCGTCAAGGAGATGCGCGGCCAGGCCCGCATCACCGAGTCCAACGTGCAGGACATGCTGCGCGAGGTGCGCATGGCATTGCTCGAAGCCGACGTGGCCCTGCCCGTCGTGCGCGACTTCATCGCCCGTGTCAAGGAAAAAGCGCTCGGCCAGGAGGTGCTGGGCAGCCTCAAGCCCGGCCAGGCGCTGGTGGGCATCGTCAACCGCGAGCTCGCCGCCACCATGGGCGACGGCGTGGCCGACCTGAACCTGGCCGCGCAGCCGCCCGCCGTTATCCTGATGGCCGGCCTGCAGGGCGCGGGCAAGACCACGACTACCGCCAAGCTGGCCAAGCACCTGATCGAAAAACGCAAGAAAAAGGTGCTCACCGTGTCGGGCGACGTGTACCGGCCGGCCGCCATCGAGCAGCTCAGGACCGTGACCAAGCAGGCCGGCGCCGAGTGGTTCGCCAGCACGCCTGATCAGAAGCCCCGCGACATTGCAGTGGCGGCCCTCGACCACGCCCGGCGGCATTACTTCGACGTGCTGCTGGTGGACACGGCGGGCCGCCTGGCCATCGATGAAGTGCTGATGCAGGAAATCCAGGACCTGCACGCCGTCCTGAAGCCGGTCGAGACGCTGTTCGTGGTCGATGCCATGCAGGGCCAGGACGCGGTGAACACCGCGCGCGCCTTCAAGGAGGCGCTGCCACTCACCGGCATCGTTTTGACCAAGCTCGACGGCGACTCGCGCGGCGGCGCGGCGCTGTCGGTGCGCCAGGTCACCGGCGCGCCGATCAAGTTCGCCGGCGTGTCCGAGAAGATCGATGGCCTGGAGGTGTTCGACGCCGAGCGCCACGCCGGGCGCATCCTGGGCATGGGCGACATCGTCGCGCTGGTCGAGCAGGTCTCGGCCGGCGTGGACATGGAGGCGGCGCAAAAGCTTGCCGCCAAGGTGAAAAGCGGCGACGGCTTCGACCTGAACGACTTCCTGGGCCAGCTGCAGCAGATGAAGCAGATGGGCGGCCTGTCGAGCCTCATGGACAAGCTGCCGAGCGAGCTGACTGCCAAGGCCGGTCAGGTGGACATGGATCGTGCCGAGCGCGACATCCGCAGGAAGGAAGGCATCATCTGCAGCATGACGGCGCAAGAGCGCCGCAAGCCCGAACTCATCAAGGCCACGCGCAAGAAGCGCATCGCCGATGGCGCCGGCGTGCAGGTGCAGGAAGTCAACCGCCTGCTCAAGGAATTCGAGCAGATGCAGGGCATGATGAAGAAGATGAAGGGCGGCGGCCTGATGAAGATGATGAAAAAAATGGGTGGCATGAAGGGGCTCAAGGGCATGAAGGGCATGCCCGGCCTGCCGTTCTGATCGAGCCCTTCCGGGCGCCTCTCAAGGAGCACAGACCATGACCGCCCAGGCCGCGAGCAACCATTTCATCACCGAACAGGAATACCTGGACGGCGAGCAGCACAGCGAAGTGCGTCACGAGTACATCGACGGGCAGGTCTTCGCCATGACCGGGGCGAGCGATCTGCATGGCCTGATCCTGAACGCCTTGGCTTTCGCGCTGACGCCTGGAGCGCGGCGCAAGGGCTGCCAGCTCTTCACCTCGGACATGAAATTGCGGCTGGAGCTCGGTGGCCAGACCCTTTTTTATTACCCCGATCTGCTCCTGTCCTGCGATCCACAGGACCGCGACCGAAACTTCCGCCGCGCTCCCTGCCTGATCGTCGAAGTCCTGTCGCCCTCCACCGCGCGCATCGACCGGCGCGAAAAACTGCTGGCCTACCAGAGCCTGCCCAGCCTGCAGGCCTACCTGCTGGTCGAGCAGGAGCGTCGCCATGTGGAGCTGTACCGCCGCGCCAATGGCTGGCGCGTCGAGCACTACGAAAGCGGCAGCCTTCCCATCGACTGCCTGGACATGCCGCTGACGCTGGACGACATTTACATCGACGTGCCCCCGGCTTGACCGGTTCGCGTCAGGGCAGAGACAGGGCTGTTTTTCGTTGCAAGCCCTTGAGTGACAAGGGTTTCAAGGTATAAAAAGGGGAGTCGAAACTCAGCCTCCCAGCACCTCGCCGCGCAGCGTGTAGGTGCGCGCCTCGGTGATGCGCACGTCGAGCATCTGCCCGGTCAGGTCGGCGCTGCCGGCAAAGTTGACCACCCGGTTGCACTCGGTGCGCCCCATCAGCTCGCTGGCGTCGCGCCTGGACGCTCCCTCGACCAGCACGCGCTGCACCGTGCCCACCCGCTCGGCACTGATCTCGGCAATGTTGCGGTTGATGACGGCCTGCAACTCCTGCAGCCGGGCGAGCTTGACCTCATGCGGCGTGTCATCGTGCAGATTGGCCGCCGGCGTGCCCGGGCGCGGGCTGAAGATGAAGCTGAAACTGTTGTCGAAGCGCACGTCGTCGATCAGCTTCATCATCTTGCGGAAGTCCTCGTCCGTCTCGCCCGGAAAGCCGACGATGAAGTCGCTGCTCATCGCCATGTCGGGACGGATGGCGCGCAGCTTGCGCACCGTGCTCTTGTATTCCATGGCCGTGTAGCCGCGCTTCATGGCCATCAGGATGCGGTCCGAGCCATGCTGCACGGGCAGGTGCAGGTGGCTCACCAGCTTCGGGATGCGCGCGTAGGCGTCGATCAGGCGCGGCGTGAATTCGTTCGGATGGCTGGTCGTGTAGCGAATGCGCTCGATGCCGGGGATCTCGGCCACGTATTCCAGCAGCAGGGCGAAGTCGGCCTTTTCCGCCGTCCCGCCCATGGCGCCCAGGTACGCGTTGACGTTCTGGCCCAGGAGCGTCACCTCGCGCACGCCCTGGTCGGCAAGGCCTGCGACTTCGACCAGCACGTCCTCGAACGGGCGGCTCACTTCCTCGCCGCGCGTGTAGGGCACGACACAGTAGCTGCAGTACTTGGAGCAGCCTTCCATGATGGAGACGAAGGCCGATGCGCCCTCGACGCGTGCCGGCGGCAGGTGGTCGAATTTTTCGATTTCGGGAAAACTGATGTCCACCTGCGGGCGGCGCTGGCGCTGGCGCGCATCCAGCAGCTCGGGCAGGCGGTGCAGCGTCTGCGGGCCGAACACCACGTCCACGAAGGGCGCGCGGCGGATGATCTCCTCGCCCTCCTGGCTGGCCACGCAGCCGCCCACGCCGATCAGCACGCCGCGCTCTTTGAGATGCTTGACGCGGCCGAGGTCGGAAAACACCTTCTCCTGCGCCTTCTCGCGCACCGAGCAGGTGTTGAACAAGATCAGGTCGGCCTCGTCGGGGTTGTCCGTGGGCTCGTAGCCCTGGGCGGCCTGCATCACGTCGGCCATCTTGTCCGAGTCGTACTCGTTCATCTGGCAGCCAAAAGTCTTGATGAAGACCTTGCGGGCGGGCGAGCCGGGCGTCGGAGCGTGCTCGTTGCCGGGGGAAGTGGCGGGGGATTCGCAGCGTTGCATGGTGTGTATCCAGGGGCTGGGGTCGGGGGCAAAGGGCAGCGATTGTGCCCAAAGCCCGAAGGCCATGCGCTGGCGCGGCAGTCCGGGACAACGCCGGGGGAAATGCGAGGTTCGCAACGTGGTGTTGCGAAAGACTACAAAATGCTGATTTTCCAGCATCTTCGTTCCGTGAAACCCATGAATCTCTCCCGTATGAACGTCGCCACCCGGCTGGGGCTGGGCTTTGCCCTGGTCATCCTTGCCGGGGTGGCGGCGGCGCTGCTGGGCAGCCTGCAGCTGCAGCGCGTGCAGCGCAGCACCACTGTGCTGGTCGAGGACCGCATGGCCAAGGTCGAGCAGCTCAACCAGATGCAAGACAACCTGAACGTGGTGGCACGCGCCTCGCGCAACCTGGCGCTGCTCGATGAACCTGACCAGCGCGAGAAGGAAAAGCAGCGCATCGACGAGGCCCGCGCCAGCAACAATGTGCTGCTCAAGCAGCTGAACGACAGCATCGAGGACCCGGCGAACCGGCAGATTTTGGAAAAAATCGCCCAGCTGCGCGCCTCCTACAACGACACCACCGACAAGGCGATGGATCTGGCGCTGGTCGGCCAGGGCGTGATGGCGGCCGAGGTGCTGCTGCGCGAGAACCGACCGGTCCAGGCCGCCTATTTCGCGGCGCTGGGCGAGTTGATCGCAGCGCAGAAGAGCGCCATGCAAGCCACGGCCGGCGAGGTGCAGGCGCTTGCCAACACGACCACCGTGATGATGGCTGGCCTGGCCGCGCTGGCGGCCGTGGCGGGCATCGCCATCGCCTGGCTGCTCACTCGCTCCATCACGCGCCAGCTGGGCGGGGAGCCTGAATACGCCGCCAGCGTGGCGCGCGAGATCGCCGCCGGCAACCTGGCCGTGCAGGTGCAGCTGCGTGACGGTGACAGCGCCAGCCTGTTGGCCGCCATGCGCGCCATGCGCGACAGCCTGGCACAGGTCGTGGCAAGGGTGCGCCAGGGCTCGGAGTCGGTGGCCGCCGCCAGCACGCAGATCGCCCAGGGCAACCAGGATCTGTCGGGCCGCACGGAAAGCCAGGCCAGCTCGCTGGAGGAGACAGCCGCCTCGATGGAAGAGCTGGGCTCCACCGTGCGCCAGAATGCCGACAGCGCGCGCCAGGCCAACCAGCTCGCGCAAAGTGCCAGCACCGTGGCGGTGCAGGGCGGCGAGGTGGTGGCGCAGGTCGTGGACACCATGCGCGGCATCAACGAGGCGAGCAACCGGATCGCCGACATCATCCAGGTCATCGATTCGATCGCTTTCCAGACCAACATCCTGGCGCTGAACGCCGCCGTGGAGGCCGCGCGCGCCGGCGAGCAGGGCCGGGGCTTTGCCGTGGTGGCGGGCGAGGTGCGCACGCTGGCGCAGCGCAGCGCCGAGGCCGCCAAGGAGATCAAGCAGCTCATCACCGACAGCGTGCAACGCGTCGAGCAGGGCACGCAGCTGGTGGACCGCGCCGGCAACACCATGGACGAGGTGGTCACCAGCATCCGCCGAGTCACCGACATCATGGGCGAGATCAGCGCCGCCAGCAGCGAGCAGAGCCAGGGCGTGCTGCAGGTGGGCGAGGCGGTGCAGCAGATGGACCAGGTCACGCAGCAGAATGCCGCGCTGGTCGAGGAGATGGCTGCTGCCGCGTCGAGCCTGAACCTGCAGGCGCAGGATCTGGTGCAGGCCGTGGGCGTGTTCCAGCTGGAGCAGGGCCATGGGTCGCTGACGCGCCCGGTGCCACCGCCTCAACGCCCGGCGCCCCGGGCCGCGGCGGCCCCTGCCACCGCGCGGCCGCGGCCGGCCGCCCCTGCTGCGGCCGTGCAGCGGCCCGCCGCACCACGGGTGGCAGCGCACGCCCCGGCCCCGGCCCAGCCCGCGCTGGCCAAGGCGGGCGAGGACGACTGGGAAGCCTTCTGACAGGGGCGGGTGGGCGCCGCCGGGCGCCCGCCTGCCATTGGTCGCTGGCCATGCCAGCCCGCACCAACGAAAAAGGCCTGGATGGATCATCCAGGCCTTTGCGTGTGTGGTGGTGGTACCGGGACTTGAACCTGGGACATCAGCATTATGAATGCTGCGCTCTAACCAACTGAGCTATACCACCGAAGCCGCAAATTATAGAACAAAAATTCGCGGCGCAAGGCAATCATTGGTGCGTGAAGTTCGCCTGACGCTTGTTCACGAAGGCGTCCATGCCTTCCTTCTGGTCCTGCGTGGCAAACAGCGCGTGGAACAGGCGGCGCTCGAACATCAGGCCGTCGCTCAGGGAGCCCTCGAAGGCGCGGTTCACCGTCTCCTTGGCGGCCATGACGGCGACCTGGGAGAAGCCGGCGATCACGATCGCAGCAGCCAGGGCCTCTTCCATCAATTTCTCCAGCGGCACCACGCGGCTGACCAGGCCCGAGCGTTCGGCCTCGGCCGCGTCCATCATGCGAGCCGTGAGCGCCATGTCCATGGCCTTGGACTTGCCGATGGCGCGCGGCAGGCGTTGCGTGCCGCCGGCGCCGGGGATCACGCCCAGCTTGATCTCGGGCTGGCCGAACTTGGCGTTGTCGGCGGCGATGATGAAGTCACACATCATGGCCAGCTCGCAGCCGCCGCCCAGGGCGTAGCCGCTCACGGCGGCGATCACGGGCTTGCGGATCGCGCGGATCTGCTCCCAGTTGCGCGTGATGTAGTCGCCCTTGTAGGCGTCGGCGAAGCTGTACTTGGCCATGGCGCCGATGTCGGCGCCGGCGGCAAACGCCTTTTCGCTGCCCGTGATGATGATGCAGCCGATCTTCTCGTCGGCATCGAAGGCCTTGAGCGCCGCGCCAAGCTCGTCCATGAGCTGGTCGTTGAGTGCGTTGAGCTGCTTGGGGCGGGCAAGCTGGATGACGCCGACCTGGTCCGCTTCGGTGCGGACTTCGATGCATTCGTAGGCCACGTGTATCTCCGTTGTTCGTAGGGGTGAGGGGAAGGGAAAGCCGAAGCGGGCAACTATACCGCCCGGTCGGAAGTGTCCGGCGCCGCGGCCGGGCCGAGCCAGCGTGCCGCCAGCGCGGCATCCTCGACCTCCAGGCGCACCGCATCGGTGCCCGCGCCGCTGCCGGGCAGGGCCAGGGGCAGGCGCAGCAGGCGCCGGTCGCGCGCGACCAGGGCCGTGACCTGCTCGTCCGCGCCGGCGTAGAGCGGCACATCGTCGAGCTGCAGCACGCGCCAGGCGCCGCCCTCGGGGGTTTCGATTGCCAGCCACTCGTCCCCGGCGGCAAAGCCCGCCTGCTCGGCCGCGCCGCCGCCAAGCACCACCTTGACCTGCACGCCCGCCGCGCCCTCGGCCACGCGCAGACCCAGCCGCTGGGCCAGCGGCGCGGGCTGGGCGCGGCAGGCGATGCCGTGCGCGGCCAGCAGTTCGGCAAGCGGCAGCTCGTCCGTGCCGTGCACCCAGGCGGCCAGCTCGGCCGCCCAGTCGCGCCCGGACAGGGCCTGCAGCTCGGCCAGCAGATCGGCCTCGGTCATGGGCCCGCCGCCGGTGCGCCGCCACAGCGCACGCAGCACGTCGTCCAGCGTGGCGCGGCCGTGTTGGCGCAGGGCCAGGTCCAGGCACAGGGCGACCAGCGCCCCCTTGCTGTAGTAGCTGACCGTGCTGTTGGGCGTGTTCTCGTCCGGGCGGTAGAACTTGACCCAGGCGTCAAAGCTCGCCTCGGCCACGGACTGCACGCGCCGGCCCGGCGTCTGCAGCACCTGGTTGATGGTTTTGGTCAGCACGCGCAGGTAGCTGCCGTGGTCGAGCAGGCCGGCGCGGCGCAGCAGCAGGTCGTCGTAGTAGCTGGTGAAGCCCTCGAAGAACCACAGCAGCTGCGTGTAGTTCTCGCGCGCGTAGTCGTAGCGCGCAAACTCCGCCGGGCGCAGGCGCTTGACGCACCAGGCGTGAAAATATTCGTGCGAGAACAGCCCCAGCAGGTTCTGGTAGGACTCGGCCGGTTGCGCCTCGCCCTGGCGCGGCAGGTCGCGCCGGTTGCACAGCAGGGCGGTGGAGTTGCGATGCTCTAGTCCGCCATAGCCCTCGTGCAGCACGTTCAGCAGGAAGACGTAGCGCTTGAACGGCGGCGCCTCGCCCTGTGCATGCCACAGGCCCGCCACCGTCTCGCACAGCCGCTGCACGTCGCGCAGCAGGCGCTGGCCGTCGAACGAGGGCGCGGCGCCCGCCACCACCAGGCGGTGGGGCACGCCGGCGGCGCTGAAATCGGCGCTCCAGAATTCGCCTATCTCCACGGGGCAGTCCACCAGCTCGTCGTAGTCGCGCGCCCGGTAGCTGCCAAAACCGGCCTCGTCCGTCCGCTCGGCCGCCAGGCCCGTGGCCAGCTGCCAGCGGGGCCGCGCGGCCGGGCGCAGAATGTCGATCGCGTGGGGCGCTCCCTCCTGGCCATGCACGCACAGGCACAGGCTGGTGCCGTTGAAGAAGCCGCGCACCCCATCCAGCCAGGCGGTGCGTACCGAAGTGTCGCAGGCGGCGGCCTCGTACTCCACGGTGAGCGCGCGCGCCGGGTCGCAGGCGGCGCGCCAGCGGTGCTTGTCCAGCTGCTGCAGCGCCACCGGGCGCCCATCCTGGCGGGCGCGCAGCGCCTGCAGGTTCTTGGAGAACTCGCGCACCAGGTAGCTGCCCGGAATCCACACCGGCAGCGACAGCTCCTGCTGCGCGGCCGGCTGGGCAACGGTCAGGGTGATGCGGTACAGGCGCTGGTGCAGCGCCGACGGGTCGACGCGGTAGTGCACGGCGGGCGGGGGCAGGGCGCAGGGGGGCATGGGCCGCTCACTCCAAACGAGGATTAGCTATTATAAAAATAGCTGCAAGCCCTTGCAGGGCAAGGGCTGGAGGTGTATTTCGCCAGAATTTTTGGGAGGGTCCCGGCGGCTCCCGGCAGCTCCTGGCCCGGGCGCCCCGGGGCTCACTGGGCCGCAGCGGCCTCGTTCAGGCGCTTGTCCACGTCCTGGGCCGCGATCGCGCCGGGCACGCGCGTGCCGTCCGGGAAGATCAGCGTGGGCGTGCCGGTGATCTTGTGCTTGCGCCCGAACGCCAGGTTGCGCTGCAGCGCGGCCGTGTCGCAGCTGGCGGCGACGGGCATCTTGTCGCGCAGCATCCAGTCCTCCCAGGCGGCGCCGCGGTCCTTGGCGCACCAGATGTTGCGCGACTTCTCGGCCGAGTCGGGGCTCAGGATGGGGTAGAGAAAGACATACATGGTCACGTTGTCCACGTTCTGCATGTCTTTTTCGAAGCGCTTGCAGTAGCCGCAGTTGGGGTCCTCGAACACCGCCAGCTTGCGCTCGCCCTTGCCGCGCACGAGGGTGAAGGCGTCCTGCAGCGGCAGGGCCTTGAAGTCCACGGCGGTCAGCTTGGTGATGCGGTCCTCGGTCAGGTTGCGGCGCGCACGCGTGTCGATCAGCTCCCCCTGGATCAGGTAGTTGCCCGTGGCGTCGGTGTAGAACAGGTCGGTGCCGATGCGCACCTCGTACAGCCCCTTCATGGGCGTGGAGCGCACCTCGTCGATCTGCGACAGCTGCGGGATGCGCTCGGCCAGCGTCTTGCGGATGGCGGCGTCCTGGGCCAGGGCGCCGGTGGCGGTCAAGGCCAGCGTTGCCGCGGCGAGCAGGGTGGGGAGGAGTTTCATGGTGTGTGCAGTCGGGTCGTGTCCATCGGTCGGGTGGGCTTTCTTTCAGGCGCGGCGCGCACTGTCCAGGCCCATGGCGCGGCGCGCCACCCAGGTCTTGAGCGGGCCGCTGCGCGCGAAGCTGCTCATGCCCCAGTTGCGCAGCGCGGCAAACGCCGTCTCTTGCCGGGCAAAGAGTTGCTGCAGCCCGTCCATGACCAGGCCCGCCGGCAGCAACTCGGCCTTGCGCTCGCGCTCGTAGCGGCGCAGCGGGCGCAGGTCCGACAGCGGCCGCCAGCCCTGGCGCGTGCGCAGCACCCGCGCCAGCGCCTGGGCGTCGCCCAGGCCCAGGTTCAGGCCCTGGCCGGCCAGCGGGTGCACGTTGTGGGCGGCGTCGCCCGCCAGCACCCAGGTGCCCGGGCCGTCCGGCATGCGGCCGCACCAGTGGCGCGCGCGTGCCTGCTGCAGCGGCCAGCTGGCGCGCGGCCCGCTCATGCGCAACTGCCCGAGCGCGCCCCGGCTGGCCTCGATCAGCGCGAGGGTGAAACTGTCTTCGTCGGCATCGAGCCAGTGCGGGGCCTGTTCATGCGGGACAGACCAGACCACGGCCACCGAGTTCCCGCCGGGGCCGTCCAGCGGCAGAAAGGCCAGGATGGAGCCGTCGGGCGCAAACCACTGGCGCGCCACCTGGCGGTGCGGCAGCTCGCAGACCAGCCGCGTGGCCACCGCCGTCTGGCCGTAGGGCGTGACGTCGAATTCGGCGCCGAACAGCGCCCGGGTGCGGCTGGCGCGGCCCTCGCAGACCACCGTCAGCGGCGCGGGCACGGGGGCGTCCACCACCTCGACCAGCGGCTGAAAGCGCACCGCGTCGTGCAGGCGCGCCTCGAGCGCGGGCACATCGACGATCCAGGCCAGGGCCTCGCCCCCCTGCTCGGCGGCGTCGAACTGCACCGCGCCCTCCTGGTCGGCCGCCACCTCCATGCGCAGCACGGCGGTGGCGTGCTGCTCGTCGGGCCAGCCGCGCACGGACTGCAGCAGCGCGCGCGAGGCGGCGTTGAGGGCGTAGGCCCGCACGTCGGGCGCGCCGCCGCCCTGGGCCGGGGGCGCCACCAGCGCCACGCGCAGACGCTCGCGCGCCAGGAGAAGGGCCAGGGCACGGCCCACCACGCCCGCGCCACGGATGCAAATGTCGAATGTCTGCGCCATGGCGGGCATTGTAGGAGCGGGCCGCAGAGCGCCTGGAGGCGGGGGCGGCGCGCCGACCTAGAATCGCGCGTTTGTCCTTCCAGTACCCGAAAGCCCTGTCATGAGCCTGAAATGCGGCATCGTGGGCCTGCCCAACGTCGGCAAGTCCACCCTCTTCAACGCCCTCACCAAGGCTGGTATCGCCGCCGAAAACTACCCTTTCTGCACCATCGAGCCCAACACCGGCGTGGTCGAGGTGCCCGACCCGCGCCTGGCCCAGCTCGCGGACATCGTCAAGCCCGAGCGCATGGTGCCGGCCATCGTCGAGTTCGTGGACATCGCCGGCCTGGTCGCGGGCGCCAGCCAGGGCGAAGGCCTGGGCAACCAGTTCCTCGCGCACATCCGCGAGACGGACGCCATTGTCAACGTGGTGCGCTGTTTCGAGGACGAGAACGTGGTCCACGTCGCCGGCCGGGTCGATCCGATCGCCGACATCGAGGTCATCCAGACCGAGCTGTGCCTGGCCGATCTGGCCACCGTCGAAAAAGCCCTGAACCGCTACAGCAAGGCCGCCAAGAGCGGCAACGACAAGGAGGCGGCCAAGCTGGTGCAGCTGCTCACCCCCATCCAGGCCGCGCTCGATGAGGGCAAGCCGGCGCGCACGGTGGAGGTCTCGAAAGAGGACGCGCCGCTCTTGAAGCAGTTCTGCCTGATCACCGCCAAGCCGGCCATGTTCGTCGGCAACGTGGCCGAGGACGGTTTCGAGAACAACCCGCTGCTGGACAAGCTGAAAAGTTACGCCGCGGCGCAAGGAGCCCCCGTGGTGGCCATCTGCGCCAAGATCGAAGCCGAGATGGCCGAGATGGAGGACGAGGACCGCGCCATGTTCCTGGCCGAGATGGGCCTGGAGGAGCCCGGCCTGAACCGCCTGATCCGCGCCGGCTACGACCTGCTTGGCCTGCAGACCTACTTCACCGCCGGGGTCAAGGAAGTGCGCGCCTGGACGGTTCGCAAGGGCGACACTGCCCCGCAGGCCGCCGGCGTCATCCACGGCGACTTCGAGCGCGGCTTCATCCGCGCGCAGACCATCGCGTTCGACGACTTCCTGCAGTTCAAGGGCGAGCAGGGCGCCAAGGACGCGGGCAAGATGCGCGCCGAGGGCAAGGACTACGTGGTCAAGGATGGCGACGTGATGAACTTCCTGTTCAACGTCTGACACCGCCCGGCTGCCGTCACAGCGGCAGCCCGTCCGTCCCCGTCACCGCCCGGAACGCCGGGCGCGCGAAGAAATAGCCCTGCATCAGCGCCACGCCCTCGTGGCTGAAGAAGTCGCGCTCACCAGCGGTCTCGATGCCCTCGGCGATGACGGTGATGCCCAGCTCCTGGCACATGCGCAGCAGGTGGCGCGTGATCACTTGGCGCGAGCGGCTGGCATCCACGTTGCGCACCAGCGCCATGTCCAGCTTGACGATGTCGGGCTGGAAGTCCGCCAGCAGCGTCAGCCCGGCGTAGCCCGCGCCAAAGTCGTCGATGGCGGTGAGGAGGCCCGTGCGCTGGTACTCGCGCAGGATGCTGGCCAGCCAGGGGCCGTCCTCGACCCGATCCCCCTCGGTCACCTCGAAGATGATGCGCTCGAGGGGAAAGTCGTGCCGCCGCGCCGCGGCCAGCGTGGTGCGCAGGCACAACTCCGGCTGATAGACGGCGTTGGGCAGGAAGTTGATCGACAGCCGGGTTTCCATGCCCAGCACCGCCGCCGTCTCGATGGCCTTGACGCGGCAGGCCTGGTCGAAGCGGTAGCGGTTGTCCTCATTGACCTGCTCCAGCACCCAGCCCGCGCCCTGGCCTTCCACGCCGCGCACCAGCGCCTCGTGCGCCCAGACGCTGCGCGCCTGCGTGTCCACGATGGCCTGGTAGGCGAAGTCGAAGGAGAAGGTGAGTTTTTGTGATGAGGAGCAGCCCGGGCACCCCGAGGGCGGGTCGAGCGGCAGGATGTCGATGAAGTCCATGGCGAACTGCCCCGGGGCCGGGGCGGGCAAGTGGAGGAGCGAAGGGCATTATCCAGGGCCGGGCGCAGGGGCGGGTGCTGCGCGCACAATCGACGCCCTCCCGCCTGGCCCCTGCGCCCCGACACTCCTTTCCCATGCATCCCGGCATCGCCTACGCCACCGCCGCCTACACCGCCTGGGGCCTGTTCCCGCTGTACTTTCGCCAGCTCGCGCAGGTCTCGGCGCTGGAGGTGATCGCCCACCGCACGCTGTGGTCGCTGGTCTTCGTCGCCCTGGTGCTGTTCGTGCGCCGGCAGTGGGCGTGGCTGGCGCCGCTGCTGCGCCAGCCGCGGCTGGTGGCTGTTTCGGCGCTGTCGGCGCTGCTGCTGTCGGCCAACTGGCTGATCTACGTCTGGGCGGTGAACAACGGCCATGTGCTCGACGCCAGCCTGGGCTACTTCATCCTGCCGCTCATCAACGTGGCCCTGGGCTATGCCGTGCTGGGCGAGCGCCCGCGCCGCGGGCAGTGGGCGGCCGTGGTGCTGGCCGCGTGCGGCGTGCTGTGGCTGGCGCTGCAGGCCGGACGCATGCCCTGGATCGGGCTGGCGATCGCGCTGACCTTCGGCGGCTACGGCCTGCTGCGCAAGACGGCGCCGCTGGGCGCGCTCGAAGGCTTGGCGCTGGAGACGGTGCTGCTGGCCCCGCTGGCGCTGGGCCTGCTCGCCTGGTGGGCCGCGCGGGGCACGGCAGCGTGGACGCACGCCGGCGCCGCCGACTGGCTGTGGCTGCTGGCGGCCGGGCCCATCACCGCCGTGCCGCTGCTCCTGTTTGCCGCCGGCGCACGCCGCGTGCCGCTGGCGACGCTGGGGCTGCTGCAATACATCTCGCCCAGCCTGCAATTCCTCCTCGGGGTGGGGCTGCTGGGCGAGTCGGTGCAGCCGGCGCGGCTGGCCGGCTTTGCGCTGATCTGGTCGGCGCTCGTACTGTTCACGCTGGAGGGCCTGTGGCAGCGGCGCCCGGCGTGAACAGGCGCTGGGTCAGCCGTGCAGCCAGCCCGTCCAGCCGGCGGGCACCAGGTGCAGCAGCGTGGCCGTCATGACCAGGTAGCGGAAGAACTTGCCCACCGCCATGTAGGCCAGGCAGGGCCAGAAGGGCAGGCGCAGCCAGCCCGCGATGGCGCACAGCGGGTCGCCCACCACCGGCAGCCAGCTCAGCAGGCAGGCGCGTGCGCCCCATTGACGCAGCCAGATGCGCACCAGACGCTCGTTGCGCGACAGGGTCCGGGGCCGCCGGGCCGCGGGCCTGTCGCCTGCAGTCCCCTCGCGCGTCAGCTCGCGCGCCGCACGCCAGGCCTTGTGCGCGCCCAGGCCCATCCACCAGCTCACGGCGCCGCCCAGCGTGTTGCCGGCGGTGGCCGCCAGCACGGCCGGCCAGAACAGCTCGGGATTGAGCTTGACCAGCCCGAACACCGCCGGCTCCGAGCCCAGCGGCAGCAGCGTGGCCGAGACGAAGGCGACCAGGAACACCGTGCTCAACCCGAATTGCGGCAGGGCAAGGGTGTGCAGCAGCTGTTGCATCCAGGCTTCCATGGGGCGGCGAGTGTAGGTGGCGGTCGGTGGCGCGGCGTTCCATTCTTGCGCGTCGCGGGCCGCCTCCGGTATCGTCGCCGCTCCATGGCCGCGTAGGAGAGCAGCGACGATGCACAGGCAAGACATGAATCACCCCGCGCACCGCGGCAGGGGCGCCCGGCTGGCCGGCGGCGCCGCTGCGCTGGCGCTGGCAGCGGCCCTGGGCGGCTGCGCGCAACCGGGCCCGGGCAGGGCAGGTGGCGCAGCGCCGGACCTGGTGCCGCTGGCCAGCGTCGCCCCCGGCGTGCTGCAGGACATGCGCTACCGCGGCTCGCGCAACTTCCTCGGCCGCCCGGTGGCCGGCTACGAGGACGCGCAGTGCTGGCTCACGCGCCCGGCGGCCGAGGCGCTGGCCGGGGTGCAGCGCGAGGCCGAGACGCTGGGCCTGCGCGTGAAGGTGTTCGACTGCTATCGGCCGCAGCGCGCAGTCGATGACTTCGTGCGCTGGGGCCGCGACCTGCAGGACCAGAAGACCCGCGCCGAGTACTACCCGCGCGTGCCCAAGCAGGAGCTGTTCCAGCGTGGCTACATCGCCGAGCGCTCGGGCCACAGCCGCGCCAGCACCGTGGACCTGACGCTGGTGGTGGTCGATGGTCTGCGCGCGCGCAAGGTGCTGGCCGGGCCGCTGGCGGATGGCGAGGAGGCCGACATGGGCACGCCCTTCGATCTCTTCGATCCGCTCTCGCACACCGACAGCCCCGAGCCCGCCCCCGACGTGCGGCAGAACCGCCAGTGGCTGCGCGCACTGATGCAGCGCCACGGCTGGCGCAACCTGCCCGAGGAGTGGTGGCACTACACCCTGGAGCGCGAGCCCTACCCGGATCGTTTCTTCGACGTGCCGCTGCGCTGAGTTGCCGGGGTTTCAGGAGTGAAAAAGCCCCTGGGACGAGAGCTGGCAAGGGCAGGTTGCTATCAAAAATATTGTTTGAATACGCCCCCGTGGGCAGGAAGGGTCTTATGTCGGGCAGGTTCTTTCCCGGGCTGCGCTGCATGGCCGCGGCGCTGCTGGCCCTGTGGCTGCCGTTGCAGGCGGCCACGCTGCAGCTCGAGGGCGCGAGCGGGCACACGCAGCTCGACGGCGCGGCGCTTGCCGCCCATCCGCAGGCGCGCGACATCGACATACCCGCAGACGTGGCCTATGGCCGAGCCATGCGCTACCGCGCCGTACCGCTGGCCGTGGTGCTCGCCGGCCTGGGCCTTGCGCCTGGCGACACGCTGGAGGTCGTGGCCAGCGACGGATTCACCGCCCAGCTGCCGGGTGCCCTGGTGCTGCGCGCGGCGCATGGCGGGGCGGGCGAGCCCTGGCTGGCCATCGAGCCCGAGCAGGCGCCCTGGCCACTTCTGCCCGGCAAGCAGCACACGGCCGGGCCGTTTTACCTTGTCTGGCCGCAGGCGCAGGGGGTGGCCAGCGAGCAGTGGCCCTACGCCATCGGGCGCCTGGCGGTGCGCGAGGCGCCCGAGCGCCGCTGGCCGCAGATCACCGTGGCGCCGTCCCTGCCGGCCAATCACCCGGCGCGGCGCGGCCAGGCGGTGTTCGTCACCCAGTGCCTGGTGTGCCACGCCATGAACGGCGGGGGCGGGGCCACCATGGGGCCGGACCTGAACCGCCCGCTGAACCCGGTGGAGTATTTCCAGCCCGACGCGCTGCGCCGCCTGATCCGCGATCCCCGCAGCGTGCGCGCCTGGCCGGGCCAGGCCATGCCGGGCTTCGGCGCGCAGCAGATCAGCGAGGCGCAGCTGGACGACCTGCTGGCCTACCTGGCCCACATGGCGCGCCGGCGCTGACGGGCCGGGCGCGGCCGCCCGGCTGCTGAAAAATTGGGCAGTACAATCGCGCTCCCCCGCGCCGTCCCCATCCCCCTCGAGTATTCCTGCCGCGCCATGTCCGCCCTGCGCATCGGCTCCCATGCCCTGCCCAACCGCCTGTTCGTCGCCCCCATGGCCGGGGTGACCGACCGGCCGTTCCGGCGCCTGTGCAAGCAGCTGGGCGCGGGCTACGCGGTCAGCGAGATGGTGAGCGCGCGCCGCGACCTGTGGGACAGCCTCAAGACCAGCCGGCGCACCAATCACGAGGGTGAGCCCGGCCCGATCGCCGTGCAGATCGCCGGCGTGGACGCGGCCATGATGGCCGACGCCGCCCTCTACAACATCGACCGCGGCGCCCAGATCATCGACATCAACATGGGCTGCCCGGCCAAGAAGGTCTGCAACAAGTGGGCCGGCTCGGCCCTCATGCAGAACGAGCCCCTGGCGGTGGAGATCGCCGAGGCCGTGGTCGCCGCCTGCGCGCCGCGCGGCGTGCCGGTGACGCTCAAGATGCGCACCGGCTGGTGCGACAGCCACAAAAACGCCGTGCAGCTGGCGCGCCGCTTCGAGGCGGCGGGCATCCAGATGCTCACGGTGCACGGGCGCACGCGCGAGCAGGGCTACCGCGGCCAAGCCGAGTACGAGACCATCGCCGCCGTCAAGGACGCGGTGCGCGTGCCCGTGGTGGCCAATGGCGACATCGACAGCCCGCACAAGGCCCGCGCCGTGCTCGCTGCCACCGGCGCCGACGCGCTCATGGTGGGCCGCGCGGCGCAGGGCCGGCCGTGGATCTTCCGCGAGATCGGCCACTTCCTGGCCACGGGCGAGCAGCTGGCGCCGCCGCTGGTGGCCGAGGTGCGCCGCCTGCTGCTCGAACACCTGCAGGACCACTACCGCCTGCACGGCGAAGCCAGCGGCGTGCGCAGCGCGCGCAAGCACATCGGCTGGTACGTGCGCGCGCTGCCCGGCGGCGAGGCGCTGCGCCAGCACATCAACACGCTCGACGACTGCCAGGCCCAGTGGCAGGCCGTGGCGCATTACTTCGACATGCTGGGCGCGCGCATGGACCGGCTGCCCGCCGGCTGCGCCGCCAGCGAACCCCTTGCCGCATGAGTACCGACCGCCCCAGCAACGACGTGGACAGCCCGGCCGCCAACGGCGCCAGCCTGGAGCAGTGCGTGCGTGAGAGCCTGCAGGGCTACTTCCGCGACCTCGGGGGCGAGGCGCCCGATGGGGTCTACGACATGGTCGTGCGCCTGGTCGAGCGGCCCCTGCTGGAGGTGGTCATGAGCCACGCCCAGCAGAACCAGTCGCGCGCCGCGCAGTGGCTGGGCCTGAACCGCAACACGCTGCGCAAGAAGCTGGCCCAGCACCAGCTGCTGTGATGGGCACGGCTGTGCCATCGCTCCGTTTTTGGTAGCTGAAAGCCAAGGCCAGGCAACGGGAAACGCCGTTTTCATTCAAAATTTCATTCTTCGAGGGAACCCATGAACGCATTGATCTCCGTCTCCGACAAGACCGGCATCGTCGAGTTTGCGCGCGCGCTGCACGCCATGGGCGTGCGCCTGCTGTCGACCGGCGGCACGGCGCAGCTGCTGGCGCGCGAGGGCCTGCCCGTGACCGAGGTGGCCGAGCTGACGCAGTTTCCCGAGATGCTGGACGGCCGGGTCAAGACGCTGCACCCCAAGGTGCACGGCGGCCTGCTGGCGCGCCGCGACGTGCCGGCGCACATGGCGGCGCTGGCCGAGCACGGCATCGACACCATCGACCTGCTGGTGGTCAACCTGTACCCGTTCGAGTCCACCGTGGCCAAGGCCGGCTGCACGCTGCAGGAGGCCATCGAGAACATCGACATCGGCGGCCCGGCCATGGTGCGAAGCGCCGCCAAGAACTGGAAGGACGTCGCCGTACTCACGGCCGCCTCGCAGTACCCGGCGGTGCTGGCCGAGTTGAAGGACGGCGGCCGCCTGAGCGACCGGCTGCGCTTCTCGCTGGCGGTGGCCGCCTTCAACCGCATCGCCCAGTACGACGGCGCCATCAGCGACTACCTGTCCTCCATCGATTTCGAGGACGGGCGCCCGGCGGACGACTACGTGCCCGTGCGCCACCTGTTCCCGGGCCAGAGCAACGGCATCTTCACCAAGGTGCAGGACCTGCGCTATGGCGAAAACAGCCACCAGCAGGCCGCGCTCTACGCCGACCTGCAGCCCGCGCCCGGCTCCATCGTCACCGGCGAGCAGCTGCAGGGCAAGGAGCTGTCCTACAACAACATCGCCGACGCCGACGCCGCCTGGGAGTGCGTCAAAAGCTTCAAGCTGCCGGCCTGCGTCATCGTCAAGCACGCCAACCCCTGCGGCGTGGCCGTGGGCACCAACGCCCTGGAGTCCTACACCAAGGCCTTCCAGACCGACCCGACCAGCGCCTTCGGCGGCATCATCGCGCTCAACCGCGTGGTCGACGGCCCGGCCGCGCAGGCCATCGCCAAACAGTTCGTCGAGGTACTGATGGCGCCCGACTTCACGCCCGAGGCGCTTGAGGTCTTCCAGGCCAAGGCCAACGTGCGCCTGATCAAGATCGCGCTGCCGCCCGTGGGCGGGCTCACCCCCTGGAGCCAGGGCCGCAACGCCATGCACGTGCAGCGCGTGGGCTCGGGCCTGCTGATGCAGACGGCCGACAACCACGAGCTGCAACTGCCCGACGTGCGCGTCGTCACCGCCCGCCAGCCCACGCAGGAGGAGGTGCAGGACCTGCTGTTCGCCTGGAAGGTGGCCAAGTACGTGAAGAGCAACGCCATCGTCTTCTGCAAGGGCGGCATGACCATGGGCGTGGGCGCGGGCCAGATGAGCCGGCTCGACTCGGCCCGCATCGCCAGCATCAAGGCCCAGGCCGCGGGGCTGTCCCTGGCCGGCACGGCCGTGGCCAGCGACGCCTTCTTCCCTTTCCGCGACGGCCTGGACGTGGTGGTGGATGCCGGCGCCACCTCCATCATCCAGCCGGGCGGCTCGATGCGCGACCAGGAGGTCATCGACGCGGCCAACGAGCGCGGCGTGGCCATGGTGTTCACGGGGGTGCGGCACTTCCGGCACTGAAGCGGCCAGCGTCCGCCCGCCCGTCCCCCGCCTGACCACCGCCTGCAGCAGACCGATGACCATGGCCCCCCTGCGATCCTCGCCCCCGCTGTCGAACGAGGAGGATGAACACGAGCAGCAGCGACTGTTCTTCCTGCGCTCGACCGGCCTGCTGGACTCCACCGCGAGCGAGGCCTTCGACCGCATCACGCGGCTGGCCAGCAGTTTCTTCCAGGTGCCCATCAGCCTGGTCTCACTGGTTGACGAGCAGCGCCAGTGGTTCAAGTCGGGCGTCGGGCTGAGCGTGCGCGAGACGCCGCGCGAGGTGTCGTTTTGCGCGCATGCCGTGCGTGCCCGGGCACCCCTGGTGGTGCCCGATGCGCAGTTGGATGCGCGCTTTGCCGACAACCCCCTGGTGACCGGTGCGCCGGGCATACGCTTCTACGCCGGCGCGCCGCTGGCGCTGCCCGGCGGCCACGTGCTGGGCAGCCTGTGCGTGATCGACACCCGGCCGCGCACCTTCAGCGCCGCCGAGCTGCGGCTGCTGCAGGACCTGGCGGCGCTGGTGATGAGCCAGATCGATCTCCACCAGCTGGCCGGGCGCGTCCATGAGGTGACGCGCCTGCCCAACCGGTCGCAGCTCGCCGAGGACCTGCGCGCGGCCTGCGCCACGGCCGGGGGCGGCGCCTGCGTGCTGATGCTGGTCGACCTGATGGGCAGCGAGACCATGCACTCGGCCATCCGGGCCATCGGCAACGAGCCGCTGGAGGAGGCGCTGCGCACCATCGCCACGCAGCTGGTGGGGCTGGTGCCGCCGTATGCCGGGCTGTACCAGGTGGGCGAGAGCCGCTTTGCGGTGCTGATGCCGCCCCAGGGCCCCCTGGACGCGTCGGAGGCGGTTCCCGCAGCGATCCTGGCGCGGCTGGCCCAGCCTTTCTGGATCAACGGCCTGCCGGTGCAGCTGGAGGTGAGCACCGGGCTGGTGCGGTTCGCCCTCACGCCCGAGGAGGCGTCCGACGCGCTGCGCCGCGCCACCGCGGCGCTGCACCAGGCACGCGACGCGCAGGTGCCGCTGGCCTGGTACGACACGGCATGCGACGCGCCGCACCGGCGTGCCTACACGCTGCTGCGCAGCATTCCGGCGAGCCTGGCGCAGGGCGAGTTTCGTCTGGTCTACCAGCCCAAGATGAACCTGCACACGGGACGCTACACCGGGGTCGAGGCGCTGGCGCGCTGGCGCAGCCCGGTCCACGGCGATGTCTCCCCGGGCGAGTTCGTCGCCTTGATCGAGACCACCACGCTCATCCACGACTTCACCGAATGGATCCTGCACAAGGCGCTGGAGCAGCTGGCGGCATGGCGCGCGCAAGGGGTGCAGGTGACCATGGCGGTCAACGTCTCGTCGCAGAACCTGCAGCATCCGCGCTTCCTGCAGGCGCTGCGCAACGCCTGCGCGCTGTACGACGTGGCGCCGCAGGAGCTGCACATCGAATGCACGGAAAGCGACGTGATCGCGGGCACGCGCACCGGCGCGGCGCTGGAGGCCGTGCGCGCCATGGGCATCGGCATTTCGCTGGACGATTTCGGCACCGGCTACAGCAACCTGGCGTGCCTGCACACGCTGCCGGTGCATCTGCTGAAACTCGACCAGTCGCTCATCAAGCCCGTCGCCACCGACGAGCGCGCGCTGGCGCTGGTGCGCTCACTCATCCAGATGGGCCATACGCTGGGCTACCGCCTGCTGGCCGAGGGCGTGGAGACCGCCGAGGTGCTCGACATCCTGCGCCGCGAAGGCTGCGACGCCGCGCAGGGCTATTACCTGTCGCGCCCGCTGGAGGCGCAGGCCGTGCCGGCCTTCCTGCTCGGCGCGCAGGCGCTGCACCCCGCCGCCGACGCCTGAGCGGGCGGGGCCCTTTTTTATGTGAAAAACGGCTCCAGCCCTTGTCAGTCAACCGCTTGAAGCTATTGTTTTGATAGTTCGATGAATACTTCCCGTGCCGCCGCCACGGTGGCCGCGATGTCCTCGTCGGTATGCGCGCTGCTCACGAATCCGGCCTCGTACAGCGCCGGTGCCACATACACGCCGCGCTCGAGCAGGCCGTGGAACAGCCGGTTGAAGCGCGCCCCGTCGGTCGTCAGCACCTGGGGGTAGTTGCGCGGCAGCTGCGGCATCAGGAAGAAGCCGAACATGCCGCCCTCGCAGTCGGTGGCAAAAGGCACGCCGGCTGCGTGCGCGGCGCCCTCCAGGCTCTGCATGAGAGTGCGCGTGCGCGCGGCCAGGCGGTCGTAGAAGCCCGGCTGCGAGACCTGCTGCAGCGTCGCCAGGCCGCAGGCCGTGGCCACGGGGTTGCCCGAGAGCGTGCCGGCCTGGTAGACAGGGCCGAGCGGCGCGAGCTGCTCCATGAGGGCGCGCGGGCCGCCGAAGGCCGCCAGCGGCATGCCGCCGCCGATCACCTTGCCCAGCACCGTCAGGTCGGGCTTGAACCCCGGGATCTGCTGTGCGTACAGGCTCTGCGCGCCGCCCAGGGCAACGCGAAAACCCGTCATGACCTCGTCCAGGATCAGCAGGGCGCCGCTGTGCGTGCACAGCTCGCGCGCGCGCTGCATGAAGGCCGTGCTGGCGCGCACGAAGTTCATGTTGCCGGCAATCGGCTCCATGATCACGCAGGCGACTTCGCTGCCGTGCAGCGCAAAGGCCTCTTCCAGCTGCGCCACGTCGTTGTACTCCAGCACCAGGGTGTGCTGCACCACTTCGGGGGGCACGCCGGCGCTGGTGGCATGGCCGAACGTCGCCAGGCCCGAGCCGGCCTTGACCAGCAGCGAGTCCGCATGGCCGTGGTAGCAGCCGTTGAACTTGATGATCTTCGGCCGCCCGGTGGCGCCGCGCGCCAGGCGGATGGCGCTCATGCCAGCTTCGGTGCCCGAGCTGACCAGGCGCACCATCTCCATCGACGGCACATGGCGCACGATCTGCTCGGCCAGCTCCACCTCGCGCTCGGTGGGCGCGCCGAAGGAAAAGCCCTCCAGCGCGGCCTTTTGCACCGCCTCCACCACGGCGGGGTGGCCGTGACCCAGGATCATCGGGCCCCAGGAGCCGATGTAGTCGATGTAGCGCTGGCCGTTGGCGTCCCACAGGTGGGCGCCGTGTGCGCGCTCGATGAAGCGGGGCGTGCCGCCCACGGCGCGAAACGCCCGCACGGGCGAGTTCACGCCGCCCGGGATCAGGGCCTGCGCGCGCTCGAAGAGCTGCTGGTTGCGGTCGGTGGTGGCGGTGGGTTCAGTGCTTGGTGTCATGGGGTGGCATCTCAAAGCCCGTGGCGTCCAGGGGGTCGGCCGCGGGCGTGTCGTCATCGTCCTGGGGGTCCTCGTCTTCCGGCTGGGCCCAGAACATGCGGTCGGGCAGGGCCTGGCCCATGCCCGGGCGAAAACCTGCCGCCAGGCAGCCGTCCAGGTAGCTCAGCGCCTCGGCCATGGCCTCGGGCAGGTCGCAGCCGGTGGCGATCAGCGCGGCCAGCGCCGCGCTCAGGGTGTCGCCGGCACCGGTGAAGGCGGCCTCGATGCGTTCGAAGCGGCCGCTGGCCAGCACCGTCTGCGCCGAGGTCAGCACGTTGTCGAGGTGCTGCCCGCCCGGCAGCGGCACGCCGGTCACCAGCAGGTAGGGCACGCCCAGCTCGTCGGCCGCCACGGCCAGCTCGCGCGGCGTGGGGCTGCGCCCGGCCGCCCAGTCGGGCAGCAGCCAGCGCGCCAGCAGGCCGTGGTTGCCCACGAGCACCGAGGTCTGCGGCAGCAGCAGTTCGCCAAAGGCGTCCAGGTACTGGTCGATCAGGTCGTCGCGCCACCACGACAGGTCGGGCATGTAGGCGATCACCGGCACGTCGGCATAGTCGGCGGCGATGCCGGCGATGACGCCCAGCGTCTCGGGGTTGCCCACGAAGCCGACCTTGATGGCATGCACCGGCATATCCTCCAGCACGGCGCGCGCCTGGTCGGCCACGGCCTCGCTGTCGAGGTCGTGGTGGTCGAAGACCTCGGCACTGTCGCGCGCATAGGCGCCGCAGGTCACGGCCAGCGGGTGGGCGCCCACCGAGGCGATGGTCAGGATGTCGGCCACCAGGCCGCCGGCGCCGCTGGCGTCGCCGGCGTTGAAGGTCAGCACGCAGGCCGGGCCCGCCGCAGCGTCGTCCTGCGCATCGGCGGACGGGAGGAGGGTGGGGTCGGGGGCGTGGGGTGGATCGGTGGGCATGCGGCTGGCTGGGCCCACGGGCCCGGCGCAGCCGGGCGCGGCGCAGGCCGAAAAAGGGGTCCGTACAATCGACCGATTCTATTGGAAGGCCCTTTGCAGTGACCGAACCCAAAACCTGGATGTGCGTGGTGTGCGGCTGGATCTATGACGAGGCCGCGGGCGACCCGGGGCACGGCATCGCCGCCGGCACCCGCTGGCAGGATGTGCCCGAAGACTGGTGCTGCCCCGAGTGCGGGGCCGGCAAGCAGGACTTCGAGATGGTCGAGTTCTGACGCAGGCGGGCACGGTGGCAACCGACACGCCGGTACGCGTGCTGGTGGCGGACGACAGCCCCACCATCCGGCGCAGCGCGGAGATCTTCCTCACCCAGGCCGGCCACGAGGTGCTGCTGGCCGGCGACGGCTTCGAGGCCCTGGCGCTGGCCGCCGACCACGCGCCGCAGATCGTCTTCTGCGACATCCAGATGCCCCGGCTCGACGGCTACCAGGCCTGCGCCATCCTCAAGCGCAACGCCCGTTTCGCCGCCATCCCCGTGGTCATGCTCTCCTCGCGCGACGGCCTGTTCGACCGGGCGCGGGCGCGTCTGGCGGGCGCGGCCGACCACCTGGGCAAGCCCTTCACCCGCGAGCAGCTGCTGCAGGCCGTGCGCCGCCTCGTGCACGCCGCGGGCGACCCGGCCGCGTGACCCGTCGCGCGCCGGCAGCCAGGGAGCAACCCCCATGACAGGCACGCAAGACCACCCCGCGCACCCCGCCGCCGACGACGCCCCGGCAGCGGGTGACCTCGGCCCGCTCGCCTGGGCGCACGCCAGCCTGCGCGAGGCGCTGCAGGCCGCAGCCGACGGGCTGCAGCGCTTTGCCGACGGCGGGCGCGGCGCTGCCGGCGCCGCACCTCTGGGGCAGGCGCTGCGCCAGCTGCAGCAGGCGCGCGGCGTGCTGGACATGGTGGACATGGCGCCCGCGGCCCGGTTCGCCGCGGCGCTGGAGGGCGCGGTGCAGCACCTGCAAGACCTGGCCGCACAGGGCATGCCAGAGGCGCGGGAGCACGCCGCGGCGCTGGTTCAGGGCGCTTCGGCGCTGCTCGATCATCTCGACCAGGTGCTGGCCGGCAGCGCCATCTCGCCCGTTGCCCTGTTCCCGCACTACCGGCTGGCGCGCCAGCTCGCCGGGGGCGCCGCCGCGCACCCGGCCGACCTGTGGAGCGGCGCGCAGCCGACGACGCCGCCGCTGCCCGCCAGCGCCGAGCCGCTGGCCTATGGCCGCGAGCCCCGCGCGCGGCTGGACAGCGCCGTGCTGCGCCTCGTCAAGGAGGGCCGGCCAGAGGTCGCGGCCGAGTTGCGGGCGCTGTGCCTGGGCTTTGCCGCGGCGCGGCAAGAGCCTGAGGTGCGCAGCTTCTGGCAGATCTGCGCGGGTTTTTTCGATGCGCTGGCGCAGGGCGCGCTGGCGCTGGACGTCTATGCCCGCCGCGCCGCGCCGCGGGTGCTGCTGCAGTACGCCGCGCTGGCGCAAGGTGGTACAAAGGTCAACGACAAGCTGGTGCAGGAGCTGCTGTTCTTCTGCGCCCAGGCCGGCCCGGTCGAGCCCGGCCAGGCGCCCGCCCTGGCTGCCGTGCGCCAGGCCCATGCCCTGCGCCAGCACACCGCAGTGGACTATGAACGGCCCAGCCTGGAGCTGCCTGACCAGGCCGCCGCCGGGCAGGCGCGCGCCCAGCTGGCCGCCGCTGCCGAAGCCTGGGCCGTCACCGTGGCCGGGCAGGGCGGGGCCGTGCAGGGCCTGGCCGACCGGCTCGACCATGCCGCTCCGCTGCTGGCGCGGGTGCTGCCCGGCAACGGGGCGCTGGTGCAGGCCGTCGTGCGTGTCGTGCAAGGCGCCGTTGCCCTGGGCGCACCGCCCGGCGCAGCGCTTGCCCTGGAGGTGGCGACGGCGCTGCTGTACCTGCAGGCCCTGCTCGACGAGCCCGTCGCCCTGGCCTCCGATGAGGAGGCCGCGCGCGCGCGGTCGCTGGCGCAGCGCCTGGATGCCGTGGCCGCCGGTGGCGAGCCAGCGCCGGCAGGTGCCTGGCTGCAGGCGCTGCAGCGCGGCCCGGGCGAGTACCGCGGCATGGACGCCGTGCTGGACGCCCTGCGCGGCACGCTGGCGCAAGTGCAGGCGGGTGTGGAGCAGTACCTGGCCAAACCTGCGGCGCCCGAGGCCCTGGCGCAGGCAGCGCTGCAGCTGCGCCAGGCGCAGGGCGTGCTGACGCTGCTGGAGCTGGAGTCCGCGGGCCGGGCCGTGGAGCACATGGCCACGCTGATCGCCCGCCTGCAGGCGGGCGCGGCCGAGCCCGGGCGCAGCGCCGCACTGGACGGGCTGGGGCGCAACCTCGCGGCGCTGGATGCGCTGTTTGACATGCTGGGCTACCAGCCCGCCCTGGCGCGCAGGCTGTTCGTTTATGACGCAGGGCGCGCAGAACTGCGCCGGCAGGAGGTGGAGCCCCCCGAGGCGGATGCGCCCCCGCCCACACCGGCACCGCCACTCCCGCCCCCCGGCGCCCCCGATGCCGATGCCGGCGCTGAAACCGAAACCGATGCGGCAGAGCCCCTGCCGCAACCCAGCCCCGATGAGGCGGTCAAGGTCATCGGCGCGCTGCGTGTCCCCCTGCCGCTCTACAACGACTTTCTGAACCAGGCCGACGAGTGGTCGCGCCAGTTGCTGGTGGTGCTGCAGGAATGGGCGCTGGAGCTGCACTGCCCGCTGCCTGCGCAGGCACGGGAGCTGGCCGAGGTGCTGGCCGAGGGCGCCGCTGCCGTGGGTTTCGAGGCCCTCGCGCAGCTGGCAGCGCTGCTGGCGCGCGCCCTGCAGCTTCGGCAGGGGTGCGCGGGCACGCCGGCGCAGGCGCAGGTGCTGGATACCGCCGCGCAGGACCTGCGGCGGCTGCTGCACCAGTTCGCCGCCGGCTTTCTCAAGCCGCCCCAGCCGCGCGTGCTGGCGCAGCTGCAGGCCCTGGTCGCCGAGGGCGCCACGCCTGGCCAGGAGGCACCGGACCCCGAGCTGCTTGCCATCTTCGAGGACGAGGCGCTGGACCTGCTGCCCCGCCTGGGTGCGGCGCTGCGCCAGTGGCAGGCCAGCCCCGGCGAACTGCAGCCGCGCGCCGAGGCGCTGCGGGTGCTGCACACGCTCAAGGGCAGCGCCCGGCTGGCCGGCGCGCAGGAACTGGGCCTGCTTGCGCACGAGCTGGAATCTGAAGCCGGGCAACTGGCGCAGGACGCACGGCCGCAGGACATCGACCGGCTGCTGGCGGGGCTGGATGCGCTGCAGGCCGCGTTCGACGCGCTGCGCGCCGAGTGCGGCACCCAGCCCGCCGTGCCGCAACCAGAGTCCAGGCCCGAGCCGATCGCGCCTGCCACTCCGGCCGTTCCAGAAGAATCCCTGGCTGTAGCGCCTGAAGCCCTGCAGGCCTCCGAGGCGCGGACCTCCGCGCCCGGCGAAGATGCCGCCGAGCGGGCCGCCCCTCCGGCCCCGCCCTCGGTGCGGGTGCGCGCCCACGTGCTGGACCGGCTGGTGCAGCAGGCAGGCGAGGTGCTGGCCACGCGCACGCGGCTGCAGGAGCGCCTGACGCAGATGCGCGGGGCGGTGGAAGACCTGGCGCAAATCGGGGAGCGCCCATCGCCAGACGCCCACGCCGCACTGGCCGACGCACGCGAGGCCCTGCAGCAGGCGCTGCAGGCGGCCGAGGACGACCTGGCCCTGCAGGGCCGGCAGGCGCGCGAGCTGCAGCGCGGCCTGCTGCGTGCGCGCAGGGTGGAGTTCGACTCTGTTGCCGAGCGTCTGCACGCCCTGGTCCGCCAGGTGGCGCGCGAGGCCGGCCGGCAGGCGCAACTGACCATCAGCGGCGGCGACGTGCCCTGGGACCGGGCCCTGCTCGAACGCATGGTGCCGGTGCTCGAACACCTGCTGCGCAATTGCGTGGTGCACGGCATCGAGGCGCCCCAGGCCCGCACCGCGGCCGGCAAGTCCGCGCAGGGGCGCATCGGCATCGAGCTGCAGCAGGACGACCACGCCCTGCAGCTGCGGGTGCAGGACGACGGCGCCGGGCTGGACGAGGAGGCCCTGCGCGCGCGCGCCATCGCCCAGGGCCTGATCGAATCGGACGCCGAGCCGGGCCCCGAGGGGCTGGCGGAGCTGGTCTGCACGCCTGGCCTGTCCACCAGCGCGGAGGTCACCGGCCTGTCGGGCCGGGGCATCGGCATGGACGTGGTGCGCGCCGAGCTGCGCGCCTTGGGCGGGCGCCTGGCCATCCGCTCGCAGCGCGGGCAGGGCACGACGTTCGAGCTGGAGCTGCCCCTGGCCGGCTCGCAGGCCTGCCAGGTGCTGCTGCTGCGCGCCGGTGCCCAGACCTTTGGCGTGCCCGCGGCCCTGGTGGCCGCCGTGCGCCGCTGCAGCCGCGCCGAGCTCGAGCAGGCCTATGCCGGCCACGGCGTCGTGCACGAAGGCCGGGCGTTGCCGCTGTACTGGGCCGGCGCACTGCTGCAGTCCAGCCCGCGCAGCAGCGAGCCTGCGGGCCGGGCGCTGCCGGTGCTGGTGCTGCGCCGCGGCGCGCAGCGCATCGCCCTGCATGTGGACGAGGTGCTGGGCACGCAGGACGCGGCCCTGGGCAGTCTGGGTCCGCAGCTGTCGCGCCTGCCCGGTCTGGTGGGCCTGGCGGCGCTGGCCAGCGGCGAGCCGGCGCTGATCTACGACCCGCTGGCATTGGCAACCGAGGACCCGCCGCCACCAGGAGCGGCGGCCCCTGCCGCAGCGCCGGCCTGCGCCCCGGCGGAGGCAGCGCAGCCGGCGCCGCTGCTGCTGGTGGTGGACGACTCGGACACGGCGCGCCGCGCCGCCGCGCGGCTGCTCGAGCGCGCCGGCTACCGCGTGGCGCTGGCCGCCAGCGGCCGCGAGGCGCTGCAGCGCCTGCACGAAGAGCCTGCCGCCGTGGTGCTCACGGACCTGGAAATGCCCGACATGGACGGCTTCGGGCTGCTCGGCGCCCTGCGTTTGGACCCGGCGCTGCAGGCCGTGCCCGTGCTCATGGTCAGTTCGCGCACGGCGCCCGAGCACCGCGAGCGGGCGCTGGCGCTCGGCGCGCAGCACTACCTGGCCAAGCCCTACCACGAGGACGAGCTGCTGGCCCTGGTGCGGCAATGCCTGCGGCGGGCCATGGCGGTACGGGACAAGCCCTAAAATCCGGCCCATGTCCGACCACAGCGCCCCCATGAACCTGACGCACCACTTCCTGATCGCCATGCCCGGCCTGGAAGACGCGTCCTCGTTTTTCTCGCGCAGCGTGGTCTATCTGTGCGAACACAGCGAGCGCGGCGCGCTGGGCCTGGTCATCAACAAGCCCATGGGCATCAAGCTCGGCGGCCTGCTGGAGAAGGTGGACCTGACGCTGGGCCGCCAGGACCTGAGTGAGGCCCCGGTGTTCCACGGCGGGCCGCTGCAGACCGAGCGCGGCTTCGTGCTGCACGACGCCATGAAGCCCGCGCACGTGGGCGGCGTCGAAGGCGAGGGCGAGGCCTCGCCCTACGCCTCGACCATGAGCATCGCCGGCGGCCTGGAGATGACCACCTCCAAGGACGTGCTCGAAGCGCTGTCGCACGGCGCCGGCCCGCGCCGCGTGCTGGTCACGCTGGGCTATGCCTCCTGGGCCGAGGGCCAGCTCGAATCCGAGCTGGCCGAGAACAGCTGGCTGACCGTCGAGGCCGACCCCCAGGTCATCTTCGACGCGCCGGTGCGCGAGCGCTACGACCGGGCGCTGGCCCTGCTGGGCCTGCAGTCCTGGACGCTCTCGCCCGAAGCGGGGCGCGCATGAGCGGCGGCGCACCGGCCGCCCCTGCCGCGCACCTGCAGACCTTTCTGGCTTTCGATTTCGGCACCAAGCGCACGGGCGTGGCCACCGGCACGCGCCTGCTGGGCACGGCCTCGCCGCAGCCGACCATCCGCGCCGAAGGGGCGGGCGCGCGCTTCGACCAGGTGGCCGAGCGCATCCGCGAGTGGCAGCCCGACGCCCTGGTGGTGGGCGTGCCGCGCCACCCCGACGGCGCCGCGCACGAGATGACCGAGCGCGCGCTCCGATTCGCGCGCCAGCTGCGCGGGCGCTTCGGCCTGCCCGTCTTCGAGGTGGACGAGCGCTACAGCAGCGTCGAGGCCGAGATGGACGGCGCGCACGACACCGACGCGGGCGCCGCCTGCATCATCCTGGAACAGTTTCTGAGGAGTCTCTGACCATGAGCGTCCCCCCCACCGGCCGCGAGGCCCCCGGCCGCCTGCTGCTCGACGCCGAGGCGCTGTACGCCGAGCTCTTGCGCGGCGTGCGCGGGCTGCTGTTGCCCGATACGCGCCTGGCCGGTATCGCCTCGGGCGGCGCCTGGCTGGCCGAGCGGCTGCAGCGCGACCTGGGGCTGCCGGGCAGCGCCGGGGTGCTGTCCTCCACCCTGCACCGCGACGATTTCGCCCGGCGCGGGCTGGCCGCGGGCACGCAGACCCAGCTGCCGTTCGATGCCAACGGCGCCGACCTGCTGGTGCTCGACGACGTGCTCTACACCGGCCGCACGGTGCGCGCCGTGCTCAATGAGCTGTTCGACTACGGCCGCCCGGCGCGCGTACGCCTGGCCGTGCTGGTGGACCGCGGCGGGCGCGAGCTGCCCATCGCCGCCGAGTTCGCCGCCGCCCGCGTGAGCCTGCCAGCCAGTCAGTCGCTGGCCCTGGCGCGCACCGACGCGGGGGGCTTTCACTTCGACATCAAGGAGGCCTGAAGGCCGTGCTCTACAAGCGCAACCCCCAGCTCAACAAGAACGGCGAGCTGATCCACCTGCTGTCCATCGAGGGCCTGCCCCGCGCCATCCTGACGCACATCCTGGACACCGCCGCCAACTTCGTCAGCGTCAACGACCGCGAGGTCAAGAAGGTGCCGCTCTTGCGCGGCAAGAGCGTGTTCAACCTGTTCTTCGAGAACAGCACGCGCACGCGCACCACCTTCGAGATCGCCGCCAAGCGCCTGTCGGCCGACGTGTTCAACCTGGACATCGCGCGCAGCTCCACCGCCAAGGGCGAGACGCTGCTGGACACCATCGACAACCTCTCGGCCATGGCGGCCGACCTGTTCGTGGTGCGCCACAGCGAGTCGGGCGCGCCCTACCTGATCGCCCAGCACGTGGCGCCGCACGTGCACGTGGTAAACGCCGGCGACGGCCGGCACTCGCACCCCACGCAGGGGCTGCTGGACATGTACACCATCCGGCACTACAAGCGCGATTTCTCCAACCTGACGGTGGCCATCGTCGGCGACGTGCTGCACTCGCGCGTGGCGCGCTCGGACATCCACGCGCTCACCACGCTCGGCTGCGCCGAGGTGCGCGTGGTGGGGCCGCGCACGCTGGTGCCGTCCGACCTGTCGCACATGGGCGTGCAGGTGTTCCACAACCTCGAAGACGGCATTCGCGGCTGCGACGTGGTCATCTGCCTGCGCCTGCAGAACGAGCGCATGAGCGGCGCGCTGCTGCCCTCGAGCCAGGAGTATTTCAAGAGCTTTGGCCTGACGCCCGAGAAGCTGCGCCTGGCCAGCCCCGACGCCATCGTCATGCACCCCGGGCCCATCAACCGGGGCGTGGAGATCGCCTCGGCCGTGGTGGACGGGCCGCAGGCCGTGATCCTGCCGCAGGTCACCTTCGGCATCGCGGTGCGCATGGCCGTCATGTCCATCGTCGCGGGCAACGACGCCTGACCCTGATTTTCATAGCAGCAAGCCAAGGCTGGACAAGGGCTTGCTGCCGATTTGGCTTGAAACCATGAAGATACTCATCGAGAACGGCCGGGTGGTCGATCCCGCCAGCGGCCTGGACAAGGTGTGCAGCGTGGCGCTGGCGGCCGGGCGCATCATCGCCGTGGACCGCCTGCCTGCCGGCTTTGCACCAAGCCGCACCATCGACGCCAGCGGCTGCCTGGTGCTGCCGGGCCTGGTGGACTTGGCCGCGCGCCTGGGCGAGCCCGGCCACGAGCACGAGGGCATGCTCGAGTCGGAGATGGCCGCCGCCGTGGCCGGGGGCGTGACCAGCCTGGTCTGCCCGCCCGACACCGACCCCGTGCTCGACGAGCCCGGCCTGGTGCAGATGCTCAAGTTCCGCGCCGAGAAGCTGCACCAGTCGCGCCTGTTCCCGCTCGGCGCGCTCACGCGGGGTCTGGCCGGCGAGGTGCTCACCGAGATGGCCGAGCTGACCGAATCAGGCTGCGTGGGCTTCTCGCAGGCCGAGGTGCAGCTGGCCAGCACCCAGGTGCTGCAGCGCGCGCTGCAGTACGCCGCCACTTTCGACTACACCGTCTGGCTGCGCCCGCAGGAGCTGCACCTGGGCCGGGGCGTGGCCGCCAGCGGCCCCCTGGCCACGCGCATGGGCCTGGCCGGCGTGCCGGTGGCCGCCGAGACCATCGCGCTCTACACCATCTTCGAACTGGTGAAGGCCACCGGCGCGCGCGTGCACCTGTGCCGGCTGTCGAGCAGCGCCGGCGTGGAGCTGGTGCGCGCGGCACGCGCCCAGGGCCTGCGCGTGAGCTGCGACGTGAGCATCAACTCGCTCATGTTCACCGACACCGACATCGGCTACTTCGACAGCCGTGCGCGCCTGATGCCGCCGCTGCGCCAGCAGCGCGACCGCGACGCGCTGTCGCAGGCGCTGGCCGACGGCACCATCGACGCGCTGGTCTCCGACCACACGCCGGTCGACGAGGACGCCAAGGCCCTGCCGTTCGCCGAGGCGGAGGCCGGCGCGACGGGCCTGGAGCTGCTGCTGTCGGTGGCCCTCAAGTGGTCGCGCGACGCGGGCGTGCCGCTGGCGCGCGCCCTGGGCGTGGTCACGCACGAGCCCGCGCGCGTGCTGGGCTCGGCGCTGGGCACGCTGCAGGCCAGCGTCGGGCGCATCGTCGAGGGCGGCGTGGGCGACCTGTGCATCGTCGATGCCGGCGCGCACTGGACGGTGACCGGCGACGCTCTGGCCAGCCAGGGCCGGCACACGCCGTTCTCCGGCTACGAGCTGCCGGCACGCGTGCGCGCCACGCTGGTGGGCGGGCACGTCGCGTTCGAGCGCGGGCACTGAGCCCGCCAGGCGGAAACGCGCTCTCAGGCGCGCTCGAACGTGACCACGTGGTCCACCTGCGGGCGGATGCCGATCCACTCGCCCACGGCGTGGTCGTGGTGGCTGGGCACGTGGGCCATCACGGTGAGGCCGCCGGCCAGCTCCAGGGTGTAGAGGAATTCCGCCCCGCGAAACGACTTGCGCAGCACGCGCGCCTGCACGGGCGAGCTGTCGTCGTGCACTACGTCGTCGGGGCGCAGCAGCACGTCGCACAGGCCGCCCTCATAGACCGAGGGCAGGGGGCAGCCGTCGATGTCGGTAAGCTCGCCCAGGGGCGTGCGCGCGACGATGTGGCCGCCCTGGCTGGCCAGCTCGGCGGGGGCGAAGACGCCGTGGCCGATGAAGCTGGCGACAAAGCGCGTGGCCGGGCGGTGGTAGAGGGCATAGGCGTCGTCCCACTGGTGCAGGTGCCCGCCGTGCATGACGCCGATGCGGTCGCCGATGGCAAAGGCCTCCATCTGGTCGTGGGTGACGAACAGCGCCGTGGCGCCCGCGGCCTTCAGGATGCCGCGCACCTCGTGCGCCAGGCGCTCGCGCAGGTCCACGTCCAGGTTGGAAAACGGCTCGTCCAGCAGCATCAGCCGCGGGCGCGGCGCCAGGGCGCGGGCCAGGGCCACGCGTTGCTGCTGGCCGCCCGACAGCTCGTGCGGGTACTGCGCCGCGCTGCCCTCCAGGCCCACCAGCGCCAGCACCTCGCGCACGCGCGCCTGCTGCTCGGCGCGCGGCAGGTCGTGGATGCCGAAGGCCACGTTGCGTGCCACGCTCAGGTGCGGAAACAGCGCGTAGTCCTGGAACACCATGCCGATGCGACGCTCCTCGGGCGGCATGCAGCGCCCGGGCGCGCCCACCAGCTCCTGGGCCAGGCGGATGCTGCCGCCGGCCACGGGCTCGAGCCCCGCCACCGCACGCAAGAGCGTAGTCTTGCCGCAGCCCGAGGGGCCGATCAGCACCCCGATCTCGCCGGCGGCCAGGCCCAGTGTCACGCCCTGCACCGCCGGGTCGGCCCGGTTGGCATAGCGCACCTGCAATTCGGAGACTCCTAGAAACATGGGCAAATTCTAGTTGCGTAGAATTGTTCGCATTTGCATTGGGTCTTGCGCCGGCCTTTCCGGGCCTTTTCAGCGGCGCCGCCACACAGGCCCGGGCCCTTTCCCTCCTGCTTCTCGCACACCCCTTGTCCCGCTCTCCCGCCGCGCTGTGGCGCACCGCCTTCCTGATCCTGCTCGCCTGCGCGCTGGTGCTGCCGCTGCTGACGGTGTTCGCCGCCTGGCTGCCAGGGGCCGAGGGCAGCGAGCAGGCCGGCGCCATCGTGCGCGCCATGGCCGCCACCGTGCTGCCGGACTATCTGTGGACGACCTTCGTCCTGGGCCTGGCGGTGGCCGCCGGCGCGGCGCTGGTGGGCACGGCCTGCGCGGCGGCGGTGACGCTGTTCGATTTTCCTGGTCGGCGCGCGCTGGAATGGCTGCTGCTGCTGCCCCTGGCCATGCCGGCCTATGTCACGGCCTATGCCTATACCGACTTTCTGCAGTACAGCGGGCCGCTGCAGGTCTGGCTGCGCGAGAGCTTCGGCCTTGAGGGGCGCCTGCTGCCCGAGGTGCGCAGCCTGTGGGGCGCGATCTGGGTCTTCATCTTCTCGCTGTATCCCTATGTGTATCTGCTGGCGCGCACGGCGCTGTCCGAGCGCGCGGCGCACCTGATGGAGGCGGCGCGCCTGCTGGGCGCCCCGCCCGCGCGGCGCATCGTGCAGGTGGCGCTGCCGCTGGCGCGCCCGGCGGTGGCCGCGGGCGTGGCACTGGTGCTGATGGAGACGCTGGCCGATTTCGGCGTGACCAGCTATTTCGGCATCCAGACCTTCACGGTGGGCATCTACAAGGCCTGGCTGGCCATGGACGACCGCCTGGCCGCGGCGCAGCTGGCAACCATCCTGCTGGTGCTGGTGGCGCTGCTCTTGCACCTTGAGCTGCGTGCCCAGCGGCGCATGCGCTTTGCCGCCGGCGGGGTGGGGCGCGCCGGCTCGGCCGAGGGCGAGCCGCAGCGCCTGGCGGGCACCGGGGCGTTGGCGGCCTGGCTGGTCTGCCTGGTGCCGGTGTTCATGGGGTTTTTCGCACCGGTACTCTTCATGCTGCGTCCGCTGGCCTCGGACTGGTCGGTGCTGCCCTGGGGACGGTTCATCGAGTGGGCGGGCAACAGCGTGCGCCTGGGCGCCATCACGGCGCTGCTGGCGGTGGCCATCGCCTTCGTGCTGGCCTTTGCCGTGCGCAGAAGCCGCGACTGGGTCACGCGCGCCGTGGTGCGGCTGGCCAGCCTGGGCTATGCGGTGCCGGGCGCGGTCATCGTGGTCGGCCTGCTGCTGCCCGTGGGCTGGCTGCAGCAGGTGGCGCCGGGCGCGGCGCTGCCGGCGCTCATCACTTCGACCGCCATGGGCATCGTCTGGGCCTATCTGGTGCGCTTTTGCGCGGTGGCGCTGCAATCGGTGCAAAGCGGCTATGCGCGCATTCCCCTGAGCCTGGATGATTCCTCGCGCATGCTGGGCGTAGGGGGGCTGAGGCTGCTGTCGCGCGTGCACTGGCCGCTGCTCAAGCGCTCGGCCGCTGCCGCCGCGCTGCTGGTCTTCGTGGACGTGATGAAGGAGCTGCCCGCGACCATGGTGCTGCGCCCCTTCAACAGCGACACGCTCGCCGTCGTGGCCTACCAGCTGGCGCGCGACGAGCGGCTGGGCGAGGCGGCGCTGCCTTCGCTCGCGCTGGTGGCCGTGGGCCTGGTGCCGGTCATCCTGCTCAGCCGCACGCTGCGTTCGGCCAAGCGGTGACGCGTTGAGGCGCCGGGGCCTGTCCTTACACTCGGCCCGCATGAGCACGCATCCCGACATCACCATCTATCACAACGCCCGCTGCAGCAATTCGCGCGGCGCGCTGGCGCTGTTGCGCGAGCGCGGCATTGAGCCGGCCATCGTCGACTACATCGCCCAGCCGCTGGACGCGGCCGAGCTCAAAAGCCTGGTGGCGCGCCTGGGCGTGCCGGTGCGCGAGCTGCTGCGAGCCAAGGAGGCGGCGTATGCCGAGCTGAGTCTGGCCGACCCGGCGCGCAGCGACGACGAGCTGATCGCCGCCGTGGCCGCGCACCCCGAGCTGCTGAACCGGCCCATCGTGGTCACGCCGCGCGGCGCGCTGCTGTGCCGGCCGCCCGAGCGGGTACTGGAGATCCTGTAGCGCCGAACCGGGGCGTTGGCGCCCCAGTGATGCATGGGCAAAAAGGCCTTTTGCCCCTGTGGGAAAAGGGTATCTAGCTACTTAAAAAATAGCGCGGGTCCCTAAGTTTCGCTTAAGCGCCCGCGCGCACACTGCCTGCCATGGCCGCTGAACCTCAGCGGCGCAACCCATGAAAGGCAGATCATGAACACCATCCTCTCCACCCCCCGCAGGCTCATCCTGGCCCTGGTGGCCGCAGGTGCCCTGGGCGCCACGGGGGCTGGCCTGGTCACCCAGCGACAGGCCCATGCGCTGGCGGCGCCCGTCGCTGCGGCCCCGGCCGCCGTGGCGCAAAGCGGCAGCGCGCTGCCCAGCTTCGCCCAGATCACCGCCGACAGCGGCCCGGCCGTGGTCAATATCAGCGTCAGCGGCATGCACCGCACGGCCATGGCCGAAGGCGATGACGACGGGGAGGGCGCGCAAGACCCCATGCAGGAATTCTTCCGCCGCTTCGGCATGGCCCCGCAGGCCCCCGGCCGCATGCCGCAGAACGTGCCGTTGCGCGGCCAGGGTTCGGGCTTCATCGTCAGCCCCGATGGCGTGGTGCTGACCAACGCCCACGTGGTCAAGGACGCCGATGAGGTCACCGTCAAGCTGACCGACCGGCGCGAGTTCCGCGCCAAGGTGCTGGGGGCCGATACCAAGACCGACATGGCGGTGCTCAAAATCGACGCGCAGAACCTGCCCGCCGTGCGCCTGGGCAGCACCAAGTCGCTGGCCGTGGGCGAATGGGTGCTGGCCATCGGCTCGCCCTTCGGCTTCGAGAACAGCGTGACGGCCGGCGTGGTCAGCGCCAAGGGCCGGGCCCTGCCCGACGACAGCGCCGTGCCCTTCATCCAGACCGACGTGGCGGTGAACCCCGGCAACTCCGGCGGGCCGCTGTTCAACGCGCGCGGCGAGGTGGTGGGCATCAACTCGCAGATCTACAGCCGCTCGGGCGGCTACCAGGGCGTGTCGTTCGCCATCCCTATCGAGGTGGCCGAGCGCGTGAGCCAGCAGATCCAGAAGACCGGAAAAGTGAGCCACGCGCGCCTGGGCGTCACGGTGCAGGAGGTCAACCAGACCCTGGCCGATTCCTTCGGTTTGGACAAGCCGCAAGGCGCCCTGGTGGCCGACGTGCAAAAGGGCGGCCCGGCCGACAAGGCGGGCCTGCAACCCGGCGACGTGATCCGCAGCGTGGACGGCCAGCCCATCGTCGGCTCGGGCGACCTGCCGGCCACCATCAGCCAGGCCACGCCCGGTGCCAAGGTGCAGCTGGAGGTCTGGCGCAAGGGCGCCAGCGAAACCTTGAGCGCCACGCTGGGCGACGCCGCCGACAAGAAGGCGGTGGCCGATGCAGGTGCCACCGAGGGCGCATCGCAGGGCCGCCTGGGCCTGGCCCTGCGGCCCCTGGAGAAGGGCGAACAGCGCGAGGTGGGCATGGAAGGAGGCCTGCTGATCGAGCAGGCCAGCGGCGCCGCCGCCCGCGCCGGTGTGCAGGAGGGTGATGTGCTGTTGGCCATCAACGGCACGCCGGCACGTGACATTGGCCAGGTGCGCGGCGTGGTGGCCAAGGCCGGCAAGTCGGTGGCGCTGCTGGTACTGCGGGGCGGCAACCGCATCTTCGTGCCGGTGCGGCTGGGTTGAGTGTTTTTGGCCTCAAACCGCCATGGAGCAAGCGCAATAAGCTATCGAATAAGTAGCAAATGAGTGGCTGGTGCCTGGCCGGCGACACTGCCCGCCGGGCGCGTCGCTATGCTGGCCGCCATGCCTGCCTGCCCTGAAAGTCCGCCATGCGTCTGCTGCTCGTCGAAGACGACACCATGATCGGCGAAGCCGTGCAGGAGCTGCTGCGCGCCGAGCACCACGCCGTGGACTGGGCGCGCAGCGGCACCGAGGCCGACGCCGCGCTGGCCGCGCAGCGCTACGACCTGGTGCTGCTGGACCTGGGGTTGCCCGGCCGCGATGGCCTCCATGTACTGCGCGCACTGCGCGCGCGGCGCGACCGCACGCCGGTGCTCATCACCACCGCGCGCGACGCCGTGGCCCAGCGCGTGCAGGGGCTGGACGCGGGTGCCGACGACTACCTGCTCAAGCCCTTCGACATGGACGAGCTGCTGGCGCGCATCCGGGCGCTGGCGCGGCGCGCCGGCGGGCGCAGCGAGGAGGTCTATGAAAGCGGCGGCGTGCGCATCCAGCCCGCCACGCGCGAGGCCAGCGTCGATGGCCAGCCCGTTACTTTGTCGGCGCGCGAATGGGCGGTTCTGGAGCCGCTGCTGGCGCGCCCCGGCGCCGTGCTGTCGCGCGCGCAGCTGGAGGACAAGCTCTACGGCTGGGGCGAGGAGATCAGCAGCAACGCCGTCGAGGTCTATGTCCACGGCCTGCGCAAGAAGCTGGGCGCCGGCCTGATCGTCACGGTGCGCGGCGTGGGCTACATGCTGCCGCGCGCGGCGGGGCAGGGCGCATGACGGGCGGCGCGCACTCGCTACGCACGCGATTGCTGCTGACGCTGGTGGCCGCCATCGCCCTGGCCGTGCTGGCGCAGGCGGCGCTCGCCTGGCGCGCGGCGCTGGCCGAAGCCGACGCGCTGTTCGACCACCAGATGCAGCAGACCGCCCAGGCGCTGCGCCCGGGCCTGCCGGCGTGGGGCCTGCGCGAGTACAGCGACCCGCTGGTGCCGGGGCAGGAAAGTTCGGAATTCGTCGTGCAGGTCTGGACGGCCGACGGCCTGCGCATCTTCGAGTCCAACGTCGGCCTGGGCCTCCCGCAGCGCGCCGTGCTGGGGTTTTCCAACGTGCAGGCGGGCGGCACCACCTACCGCGTGCTGTCGGTGGCGACGCCCCTGCAGGTCATCCAGGTGGCACAGGACATGGCCGTGCGCCGCTCGCTGGCGCGCCAGCTGGCCCTGGGCACGGCCTGGCCCATCGCGCTGATGGCGCCGCTGCTGGCCCTGGCCGCCTGGTGGGCCGTGAGCGGCTCGCTCGCGCCCGTGGAGCGCGTGCGCCGCCAGGTGGCGCGCCGCCGCGCCGATGACCTGTCGCCCGTGGACGCCGCCGGCCTGCCCGCCGAGGTGCGGCCGCTGGTCGATGAGCTGAACCTGCTGCTGGCGCGCATGCAGCAGGCGTTCGACGCGCAGCAGCACTTCGTGGCCGACGCGGCGCACGAGCTGCGCTCGCCCCTGGCGGCTTTGAAGTTGCAGGCCCAGGCCCTGGCGCGCGCGCAGGGCGACGCCGCGCGCACGCGCGCCGCCGAGCGCCTCGCCGCCGGCATCGACCGCGCCACACGGCTGGTCGAGCAGCTCTTGGCCCTAGCGCGCCAGGAGGCGCATGCCAGCGGCGCGGCGCTGCAGCCCCTGGTGCTGGCCAAGCTGGTGCAGCGCGCCGTGATGGATGCCGCGCCCGCCGCGCACGCGTGCGGCATCGACCTAGGGTTGGCGCCGTTGGAAGGCGACGCGGCCGCTGCCAGCGTGCGCGGGCAGGGCGAGGCGCTGGCCATCCTGCTGCGCAACCTGCTGGACAACGCCGTCAAGTACACGCCCGAGGGCGGCACGGTGGACGTGGCATTGCAAGTGCAGGGCGATGCGCTGGTGCTGACGGTGGACGACAGCGGCCCCGGCATCGCGCCGGCGGAGCGCGAGCGGGTGCTGCGGCGCTTTCACCGCGCCCAGGCCGCTGAAGGGGCGGCCGTGGCCGGCAGTGGTCTGGGCCTGTCGATCGCCCAGACCATCGCGCAGATGCACGGCGCGCAGCTGGCACTGCTGGACGCCCCGCGCCTGGGCGGCCTGCGCGTGCAACTGGCGCTGCCGCGCGCCTGAAACACGCGCACCAAAAAAAGCGGCGACCGCAAGGCCGCCGCTTTCCAATTTTCATAGCGCAGGATCGTTACCCGGCGCGGGTTTTCACTCCCTCTCCCTTTGGGAGAGGGTGGGGGTGAGGGCCAGCCGCGCTACGCAAAACGGCCGTCCCCCGCCACCCGGCGCCGCCCAGCCTTCAGCGCCCGGCGCCGCCCACCTTGTAGATGTTGGCATCCTTCTCGCCCGTCACCTCCAGGATGCCCACTGCCCCCTTGCCGGCGCGCGACAGGGCGTGGTCCACCAGGGTGTACTGGCCGGGGTAGTCCACCTTGAACTCGACGATGGTCGCGCCGCCCGGGGCCACCAGGGTGGTCTGCACGTCCTTCTTGACCGAGCTGATGGAGCCTTCGCTGTACACCTTGTCGAAGATCTCGCCGATCACGTGAAAGGACGAGATCTTGTTCGGGCCGCCCACGCCGAAGTAGATGCGCACCGTCTCGCCCACCTTGGCGGTCAGCTTGTGCTCCTTGGTCAGCGAGCCCACGGCGCCGTTGAAGACGTAGTAGTCGGGCAGCTCGGCAGCCATCTTGTCCAGATCAGCTTCCTGGTGCGTCTTGGCGCCGTGCGGGCGGGTGGTGTACATGTCGCCCTGCATCACGTAGTACTCGCGGTCCACCTTGGCCAGGCCTTCCTCGGGCTCGACCAGGATCAGGCCGTACATGCCGGCGGCGATGTGCTGGGGCACCAGCGGCGTGGCGCAGTGGTAGACGTACAGGCCGGGCTTCAAGGCCTTGAAGGTGATGGTCTTCTCCTGGCCCGGGGCGACCTGGGTGTGCTCGCCGCCGCCGTGCCCGCCGGTGACCGAGTGCAGGTCGATGGAGTGGATCATCTTGCTGTCGCGGGCGTTGGCCAGGGTCAGCTCGACGCTGTCGCCCACGCGGGCGCGCAGCATGGGGCCGGGCACCTTGCGGTCGAACGTCCAGTAGGTGAAGCTGGTGCCGTTGTCCAGCTTGCCGTTCAGCTCCACCGTCTCCATGCGGTACTTCAGCAGCTGCGGCGGGCGGTTGCCAATGGGTGCGGGCACGGCGGCCGGGTCCATGGCGATGCTGAGTGCGGCGGCATCCGCCGGGCGCGAGGCGGGCGCGGTGTAGAGCTGCGCGCCGCTCAGCGGCGAGACCTTGGCGGCCGTGGGCGCGGCGTTCTTGCCGTTGCCGGGCACGGCCTCGAAGGTGCCCTCCATGCCGATCTGGCGGTGGCCGGGAATGGTGCAGTAGTAGGTGAAGGTGCCGGCCTGCGTGACCGTGAAGCGCACGGTGACGGTGCCAGTGCTGGCGTCGAACTTGGGCGACTGCACCTCCAGCTCGGGGATGGCCAGGTCGTGCTGGGCGCCTTCGCCGCTTTTCAGCACGATCTCCACGGTGTCGCCGACGGCGGCGCGAAGCACCGGGTTGGCCACGCCGTGGTCATCGACGAAGACCATCTTGCCGTCCACGATGCCGGTCTCCAGCACGAAGCGTTTCACGGTGGCGGCATCGCCGGCTGCCGCCGCCGGGGCCACGGCGGCCGCAGGGGCGGAGGCGACGGCGACGTGGCCCTGGTGCTGTTCGGCCAGCGCCGCGTAGGCCAGCGTGCTCGCCAGCAGAGCTCCAGCAGCAACGGCCAGGGGAAGGCGGGGGAACGAACGCGGGGATTGCATGACAACCATCCTTATCGGGAAGAACTTTGAATAGGTCTCCTCGGCCGTCTGCAGGTGCATCGCGGTGGAGACTGGCGCTATTGTATTTAAAGATGAATTAAAAATTCATCTTAAACAGGAAGAAATTTGACTCAAGTCAATTAGGGATCACCCGAGATGCCGGGTTTTTCCTGATATCCCTCTGCGAGCGTTGCAGGTCAATGGTTTCCTGCTACAAAAATTGATTTCTCCCAAGTGTCGCCGCGTTCGCTGGGGACACCGGGCACTGTCGCTATGCTCCCGGCCATGCCGAACCCTGCCTTTGTCGCCGTTGCCTGTGTGCCCGCACTGCACGGGGGGCCGCCATGATCCGCATCGCGCTGCTGTCCAGTCTGGGCCACACCATCGCCGTGGTCCTGGGCCTTTTGATCTACGTGCTGGGCACACGCATCAACCAGCAGCGGCGCCACCCCTCGGCGGCCATCGGCTGGGTGCTGGGCATGGTGGCCTTCCCGTATGCCACGCTGCCGCTGTTCCTGCTGTTTGGCGTGCGCAAGTTCGCCCGGCCCGCGCGGCGCCACCACTGGCAGGCGCCGCCGCCCGCGGGCGAGGGGCCGGCCTGGGCGGCGCAGCTGCTCGCCGGCATGGAGGTGGCGCCCGCGGTGCGCAACGAGCGCGTGGTCTGGCACGAGGACGGCGCGCATGCGCTCGACGGCCTGCTGGCCACCATCGCCTCGGCGCGCCAGCGGCTCGATGTCTGCACCTACGTGTTCGCCCACGACGAGGTGGGCCGCGAGATCGCGCGGGCGCTGCTGGCCAGCGCGCGCCGCGGCGTGGCGGTGCGCCTGCTGGTCGATGCCGTGGGCAGCCTGTCCATGCCGCGCGGCATGCTGCGCGCCCTGGCGCGCGAGGGCGTGCAGGTGCGCCGCTTCATGCCGCTGCTGCACAATCCGCTGCGCGGGCACACCAACCTGCGCAACCACCGCAAGCTGGTCGTGGCGGACAACTGGCGGCTGTGGAGCGGCGGGCGCAACCTGGCGGGCGAGTATTTCCGTGACCAGCCCGGCCGGCCGGCCTGGGTGGACCTGAGCTTCGAGGTCCACGGCCCGCTGGCCGCCCAGGCCCACGTGCAGTTCGGCACCGACTGGCGCATCGCCCAGGGCCGCACGCTGCGGCGCATGCGCCGCCCGCCCCACCTGCCGCTGCTGGGAGAGTCACCGCGGGGGGCGCTGGCGCAGTGGATCACCAGCGGCCCCGACCACGCCGACGACACGGTGCATGCGCTGCTCATGGCCGGCGCCTTCCACGCACGGGCGCGCATCGTCGCCGTGACGCCGTACTTCGTGCCCGACGACGGGCTGCTCGACGCCTGGTGCCTGGCGTGCCGGCGCGGCGTGCAGGTCAGCCTGCTGGTGCCGGCGCGCTCCAACCACCGCCTGGCCGACATCGCCCGCGAGCGCGCGCTGCGCCAGCTGGCGGCCGCCGGCGCGCGCGTGTGGCTGTCGCCGGCCATGCTGCACGCCAAGGCGGTGCTGATCGACGACGACCTGGCCCTGGCCGGCTCGCTCAACCTGGACGCGCGCAGCCTGTTCCTGAACTACGAGGCCATGACGGCCTTCTATGGCCGGCACGACGTGCAGTGGCTCTCGGACTGGTGCACGCGCCAGACGGCCGCCGCGCAGCCCTACGAGGCGCAGGCCCCTTCCCTGGTGCGCGACATGGGCGAGGGCGTGGTGCGGGCCCTGGGGTTTCAGCTGTAGCGGTTCGGCCGCTGGTGCCCGGCCGCACTCACTTGGGGTTGGCCCTGGCGTTGCTGGCGCGCCTGGCGGTCGGGCGCACGGCCTGGCGTACCGAGCATTCGAAGACCTCTTCAAGCTGGCCGATGGCGCGGTTCCAGCGCTCGGGCGTCTCGGCCGCCACGCAGTCGCGCGGCACCCAGACCTCGTGGCCCTGCATGCGCGCGTCGGTGGCGGTCAGCATCACGCACATGTCGGCGGCCCAGCCAACGATGACCAGTTTGCGCGTCTTCATGCGGCCCAGCAGGTGCTGCAGCGGGGTGGAGTGGAAGGCCGAGTGCTGGGGCTTGAGGATGACCAGGTCCTCGGGCGCAGGCGTCAGCAGCCGGGCGATGTCGCCGCGCTCGTCGGGCAGCTCCTGGCAGGCCGCCAGGATGTCGCCGAACTGGCTGTGCCAGGTGCCGTAGTTGTCGTTGGCGTAGATGGTCGCGACGCCCTGGCGCGTCAGCCGCTGCTTGAGGCGCGCGATGCACTGCGCTGCCGCATGCGCGTGGGGCAGCAGGTCGCGCGCGGTCGGAAACTGCATCGGGTTGATGACATCGACCAGCAGCAGCACCTGTTCGCTTTCCGGCAGTTCGGTGCTCCGCAGCACCGGGGCAGGGGTTTTCTTGCTCATGGTCGTCCTGGGTGTCGCGCTGGACCTGGAAAGATGGAGATCAGGGCGCAAACATACCGGGCGGCTGCTGGGGCGGGGCGTAGGAGGCCGCCCCGGCCCGCGGGGGGTAGGCCAGGACAGCCGCCCCGGCACCAGGTCCTACAGACGCGGTCTGAGCTTCCGGGCCCCAGGCAGGGCGTTCGGCGCTGCGGGTCGAAGGGGCAGGGCGACAGGAGAAGGCCGTGGTCCCCCCGGCAGGAATCGAACCTGCATCTGGCGCTTAGGAGGCGCCCGTTCTATCCATTGAACTACGGGGAGCGGCAGCGGAGCGGGCGATTGTAAGCCGCTCCGCCAGACCGGCTGTTAATTTCACTTTTGATAGCTGAAGGCCCTTGTCCAGCAAGGGCAAAAGGTCTTTTTCTCTCACATTTTGAGCGCGGCCTCAATCCCAGCGCACGGTGTAGATCAGGTCCACCGCGCTCTGCGTGCCGGTCTGGCCGCGCAGGGTCAGGCGCCGGGACAGGTCGTAGAAGATGTAGAGCACGCCCATGGTGCCCGACAGGCTCTTCTCGTAGGTCACGTACAAATCCTTGGACAGGCGCTTGCCGAAGGTCAGCGCCGCGCCGTTGGCATCCTCACCCTGGCCCGGGCCCTTGAAGCCCACCTCGTCGAAGCCCAGGCGCTGGGCGATGCCGCCGCTGCTGCCCTTGCCCTCGCCGGCCAGGAAGGCCAGCGCTGCCTGTTGAAGCAGCGCGGCCTCGGCACCGCCGGCGGCGGCGCTGCGGCCCAGCACCACCCAGGAGAGCTTCTCGGCATCCGGCAGCTCGGGCTCGGAATACAGGCGCACGCGCGGCGCCTTGGCCGTGCCGGTGACCTGCACGCCAGCGCGCACGGGGATGTTGGGGCGCAGGGCCAGCACCTCCAGCGACGGGTTGTCGTAGGGGCCGTTAAAGCGCAGCAGGCCGCTTTCGACGTCCAGCGCCTGGCCCCAGGCACGGTAGCGACCCTGGTCTGTGCGCACCTCGCCGGTCACGCGCGGCATGCCGCCCGCGGGGCCGCTGCTGGTGATCTGCAGGCGCCCGGTCAGGCGCGTGGTCACGCCCCGGCCCTGCAGGGCGAAGTCGTCGCCCAGGTCCAGCGAGAGGGCGATGTCGGGCGGCCGCGCAGCCTGCACGCTGCCCTGGGCCTGCACCTGGGCCTCGGCCTGTGCGGCGCGTGCGCTCTTGCCGGCTTTCTCGGCCGCCACGCGGTCGAGCGCCGCCGAGCGCACCACCACATCGTCGCCCAGCGTGGGCGCGCCCGCCTCGGGCAGGATGATGGTGGCGCGGTCGGTGCGCAGGTCGCCGCGCAGCACCAGCTGGCCGTTGTGCAGCTGCGCGCGCAGCGTGCCCGAGACGCTGACCTGCCGGTCGGCGCGCACCAGCACCTGCAGGCGCTCGGCGCGCGCGTTCAGGTCCATGCGGATGGCCGGGGCGCCGTCGCCCGCCTTGCCGGCCCATGACAGCGTGCCGCCCCCGATGAGCGTGCCACCGTCGGCGGGCGCCGCTGTGCGGTTGCCGCTGAAGCCGGCGATGCGCGCGCGGCTGCCGTGGCCGCCCTTGAGGTGCAGCTCGGTGATGGTCAGCTGCTGGCCCTCCAGCGTCGCGCGCAGGCGCCCGTCCTGCAGGTCGACGCCGTCGAGCACCGAGCGGATGGCGAAGCGGTCGGCCGCCAAGCGCCCCGTCCAGTGCGGCGCGGCGCGTGTGCCCGACACGCGGGCGTCGGCGCTGAGCGTGCCGTGCACGCGCCAGCCCGGCGGGGCGAGCATGGACCACACGCCCACCTCGGGCATCTCCGCGCGCACGCTGGCGGCCAGCGGCGCGCTGTCGGGCCAGAGCCAGCCGCCTTCGGCGTCCTGGGCCAGCTGGGTGCTGCCTTCGGCCTGGATGCGGCCGGCGCGCTCGCTGTCCCAGGACAGGCGGGCGCGCACGGACTGGCCCTCGGCGGTCAGCTCGACCACGGCCTCGCGCAGTCCGGCGCTGGTGCCGGCGGGGGTCACGGTCTGCGCCTTGGGGCGGCCCTCGCCTTTGCCTTCGCCGCTGGAATGCACGACGGTGAACGAGCCGCCGCCTGTCGGCTCGGGGGTGTCGATGCGCAGGTCCCCGCTGGCGCGCTGGACGATCACGCGCGCGCGCAGCGGCTGGCCGGCGCCCGCGTCCACGTCCCAGCTGCCGCCCAGCATCAGGTCGCCCGACAGGCCCAGGCGCTCCAGCGCGCCCTGGCCCTCGGTCTGGAGCAGGTTGGCCCAGGCCAGCGGCACGCCCTGCAGCGTGCCCTGGCTGCGCAGCTCCATGCCGCCCTGGGCGGTGCTGGCGTAGCGCAGCGGCTGCCAGCGCACCAGCGCCTCGCCCGGTGCCGGTCCGCGCACGCGGGCGCTGGCCCCCGAGGCCTCGAGCACCAGGCGCGGCGCCTGCTGCAGCGTGAAGGACAGCGGCTCGGCCAGCTGCACCGTCCAGGGGCCGGGCTGCGGGCCGGTGTCCAGGCGCAGTTGCAGGCCCTGCACCTCGCCCTGCCAGCGGCCGGCGCCGCGGCTGCCGGCCTGGGCGCGCAGTTGCACGTCGGCCTGCCGCTTGTCCTGACGCAGCCGGCCTTCGAGTGCCAGGGCCAGGTGGCGCAGGCTGCCGTCCAGGCTGGCGCTGGTGCCCGCCAGCTCCAGCGCCAGGGGCGCGTCGCTGCTGCCGGGACGGGGCGCGTGGGCCAGTGACAGGCGCGGCGCCTGCAGCCGTGCCTGCAGCGTGAAGTCGCCCGCGGGGGCTGGGGCGCTGGCGCCCGCTGCGCCGGCCGTGGGCAGCAGGGCGGCGGCCTGCAGTTGGCGCTGCGCGCTCTGCCAGCCACCGCGCCAGCGTGCATCGAGCGAGGCGCTGCCGTCCAGGCTCCAGCCGGCCAGCGCAATGCCCAGGCCGGCCAGCCAGCCCTGCGCACGCCGCGCGTCGCTCACGGCCAGTTGCAAGTTGCCGGCGCCGCTGTTCGGGGCGATCTGGCCGTCGATGCGCGCGCTGGCGCCAGGCAGCTCGGCCTGCACGCGTCCGCTGGCCCCGGGGCCGGCGATGTCGATGCGCAGCGCCTGGCCTTGCACCCGTGCGCCCTGGGCGGCCACCAGCAGCTGCGCGATGTCGATGTGCTGGCCCTGCCAGCGGCCCTGGGTCGCCAGGCGTTGCAGCAGCAGGGGCGCGGGCTCGCCCCGCCGGGCGGGGGGCAGGCGCACGGCGGCGGCGCGCAGGTCGGCTTCGAACCGCACCGACTCCTCGGCGTTGCCGCTGGCGCTGGCCGTGCCGTTCAGGGGGGCGGCCGCCAGCCGCGTGTGCAGCCGCGCCGGGTTGACGCCGGCGATGCCCGCCCGGCCCTGCAGCGCCTGGGTGTCCGGGGTGTAGCTGCCCTGCAGCGACACGCTGCCACCGCCCGCGCGCAGCTGCGCCTGCGGCACGGTGATGGTGCCCTCGGTGTAATGCGCCTCGGCCTGCAGGGCTTCGACCGGCAGGCGGCCCTGGTCCCAGGGGCCGGGCAGGGCGTTGGCCAGGTCGGCGCCGATCTGCCAGCCGTCCTCGCCCTCGGGCTGGGCGCTGACGCTGCCGGACAGGCCGGTCGCCGGGGCCTGCGGCCACAGCGCCGCCAGGTCCAGGGCCTCGAGCCGGGCGTCGGCGGCGATGAGCGGCTGCGGCTTCCAGGGGGCGATACGCGCCTGCACGTCGGCACGCATGGCAGCGCCGCCGGCGTCGCCCGACGGCGCGCCGGGGGCAGGGTGGCCCGCGGGTCGCGCCGGTGCTGCGGCAGGCGGGCCGTCCTGCGGCTCGCCGGCCTCGGCCGCCTGGGTTGCCGCCTCGCGTAGCTGCGCCACCACGTCCAGGCGCGCGGCCTCGGTGGCCAGCGTGCCGGTCACGCGCGCATGGGCCTGGGCAGTGAGCGCCTGGTCGCTGCCCGGCACGGGCGTGCGCACGGTACCGTCCAGCGTGGCATCGAGCGGCATGGGCGCGCGCGCGCCCAGCGTGGCCTTGAGGGCATATTGGCCCTGGGCCAGCGTGACGCGCTCGACCTCGACCTGGTGCTCGGTGCCGTCGTAGCGGTAGCGGCCGGCCAGGTCGTCGATGGTCAGGGGCCTGGCGTCTTCGCCGCGCCCGGCCCAGACCAGGTGGTCGATGCGAAACGGCACATCCACCTGCACCGGCAGCACCAGCTCCTGCAGGGGCTGGGTCGGCGCGTCGCTGGCCTCGCCCTGCTGGCGCAGGGTGACGCGTGCGGCGTGCACTTCGCCCAGCTGCACCTGGCGGCGCAGCAGCGGCGCGAGCTTCCAGCCGATCTCGGCGTCCTCCACCTCCACCGCCAGGGTGGGGCTGCTCCAGCGCAGCCAGCCGATGCGTCCGCCCGTGCGCAGCGATCCGCTCACGTCGCGCGTCTCCAGCTGCTGGCCCGCCGGCAGCCAGGCCGCGGCGCGCGTGACGGCGGCGGCCAGCGAGGTGCTGCTGCCGGCCCACCACCAGCCGAACATCGCCAGCGCAAGCAGCAACGCGCCGAGCAGGGCCAAGGCGCGCCACAGCAGGCGCCAGCGGCTCTTGCGCGGCGGGGCGGCGGGCGGCGCCGCAGCGGCGGCGTAGGGGTCGGGGGACTGGTGCGAGGACATGCGGGGAAAAAGGAATCAGAACGTGTAGCCCAGGCGCAGGTGCAGCCGCACCTGGCGCGACTGCAGGCCGTAGGCGACGTCCGCCTGCAGCGGCCCCACGGGGCTGCGCCAGCGCAGGCCGCCGCCCACGCCCACGCGGGCGCGCAGCTCGCCGGGCTTGTCGGCCACGGCGCCGGCGTCGATGAACAGGGCGCTTTCAAAGTCGGTGCGGTTGCCGCGGATGGCGATCGGGCGCTGCCACTCGACGCTGCCCACGGCCATGTAGCGCCCGCCGTACAGCGTGTCGGCATCGGTGCGCGCGCCGATCTTGCGGTAGCCGTAGCCGCGCACAGTGGTGTCGCCACCCGTCAGGAACAGCTGCGTGACCGGGATGTTGGCGGCCTCGCGCGCCAGCACCGCGCCGCCCTCGGCGCGCAGCGACACGCGGCTGTCGCGGCGGATGCCCTCGCCCATGTCCACCCGGCCCGTGCCGACAAAGGACTGCCAGCGCAGCATCAGCCGCGTGAACGGGTCGCGCTGCGGGTGCAGCGTGTAGCCTGCACCTATTTCAGCGGCCAAGCCAAAGCCCCGCGTGGGGTTGTTGCTATCGTTGAAATAGCGGCCGGTCCAGCCGTAGTTGGCCGTCAGGGCGCTGCTGGAGGGCGGCGCCGCCGGCCCCTGGTTCTTGGCCGCGTCGAACTGCAGGAAGTAGCTGCGATCGATGTGGTCGGCGTTCTTGCTGCGCCCGGCGCGCAGGCGCGAGCTGTTGACCTCGTAGCTGCCGGTGGTTTCGCGCAGCACGTGGGCGCCGGTGAACCAGCGCCAGCCGTCCTCGCCGGGCAGGGCCGTCCATTCGGTGGACAGGCGCTTGTGCTTGCGGTCGTACTCGATCTTGGACAGCGCCCGCCAGCCGATGACGGGCAGGCGGTTGTGCGTGTGGTCGAGCGAGACGCGCGCGCCCGCGTCGGTGGAAAAACCCACGCCGAACACCCCCTTTTGCAGCGGCGCCTCGCGCACCTGGGCCACCACGGGGGCCACGGCGGCGGCGCTGTCGCGGTCGATGTCGTCGGTCTCCAGGGCCAGGAACACCGCGTCGTAGTAGCCGCTGCTGGCCAGGCGCTGCTGGGCGTCCAGCAGGGCCTGCTCCTGGTAGGGCGCGCCCACGGGCAGGCGGGCGATGCGCCGCGCGCCCTCGGGGTCGTAGCGCTCGCTGCCGCGCACCTGCACCTCGCCAAAGCGCACCAGCGGCCCCGGCGCGTACTGCACGCGCAGCGCGGCCTCGGCGCGATCGGCGTCCACCTCGGCGCGGCTCGTCTCCACGCGCGCCAGGGCGTAGCGATTGGTCTGCAGCTGACGCAGCGCCTGGGACTTGGAGTCGTCCCAGTCGCGCTGGGTGAAGGGCGCGCCCGGCTGCAGGCCGAAGCTGCGCTCGAGCCGGCGCTGGCGGCGCAGCAGGTCGGCGGCGTCCGGGCGCGTGGCCTCGGGCGCGTCGCTGCCCCGCACCTCGATGCGGGTGCTGGCGATGTGCGTGCGCGGCCCGGGCGTGGCGCTCACGCTGATGGTGCGCGCGGGCTGGCCATGGGTGTCCGGTGCGGTGCCCGTCGCCGGGGGGCCATCGTGCAGGACGATGGCGATCTCGGGGCTGAAATAGCCCAGCGTCGCCAGCAGGTCGCGCGCGTTCGCCTCGGCCGCGCCCAGCAGGCGGCGCAGCTCCGCGTCTTGCAGGTCGGGCAGGTGGCGAAAGCGCTGCAGCTCCAGGTGGCGCTCCAGGTACTCGCGCACCTGGCGGTCCTCGGAATGCACCTCGAGTGCGAAGGCGTCGGGGCCGCTGCCGTCGGGGCGGTCAGAGGCGATGGCGCCGGCGTCGTCGGCCGCCGCCTTGTCCTTGCCGCCAGGCAGCAGGCTGCAGCCGGGCAGGGCGAGCGAGAGCAGCAGCGCAAACAGCAGCGCCGGCCACCGGGCCGGCGCTGGCGGGGCCTCAGGGGCGAAAGGATTCATGGGCAGATCGACGGGAGTTACTTGGACAGAAGCCGCATGGCCTCTTCCAGCCCCTTGAGCGACAGCGGAAACATGCGCCCGCCCAGGAGCTGGTCGATGATGGCGATGCTCTGGCGGTACTGCCACACGCCCTGGGGCTCGGGGTTGATCCAGGCGTGGTGCGGGAAGGCGTGGGTCAGGCGCTGCAGCCACTCGGCGCCGGCCTCTTCGTTGTTGTATTCGACGCTGCCGCCGGGCTGCAGGATCTCGTAGGGGCTCATGGTCGCGTCGCCGACGAAGACCAGCTTGTAGTCTTTGTTGTACTTGCGGATGATGTCCCAGGTCGGGAACTTCTCGGCAAAGCGGCGGCGGTTGTTCTTCCACATGTAGTCATAGACGCAGTTGTGGAAGTAATAGAACTCCAGGTGCTTGAACTCGCTCTTGACCGCCGAGAACAGCTCCTCGACGCGCTGGATGTGCTCGTCCATGGTGCCGCCCACGTCCATCAGCAGCAGCAGTTTCACGTTGTTGTGCCGCTCGGGCACCATCTTGATGTCCAGCCAGCCGGCGTTGGCGGCGGTGGATCGGATGGTGTCGGGCAGGTCCAGCTCCAGGTCGCTGCCGGTGCGGGCGAACTTGCGCAGGCGGCGCAGCGCCACCTTGATGTTGCGCGTGCCCAGCTCCTGCGTGTCGTCGTAGTCGCGATACGCCCGCTGCTCCCAGACCTTGACGGCGCTCTTGTTGCGCCCGGCGCCGCCGATGCGCACCCCCTGCGGGTTGTAGCCGCCGTGGCCGAACGGGCTGGTGCCGCCCGTGCCGATCCACTTGCTGCCGCCCTCGTGGCGCTCCTTTTGCTCCTCCAGGCGCTTTTTCAGGGTTTCCATCAGCTCGTCCCAGCCCATCTTCTCGATGGCCGCTTTCTGCTCAGGGGTCAGCTCGCGTTCGAGCATCTTCCTGAGCCAGTCGGCGGGGATGTCTTTGGTGATGTCGGTCAGCAGCTCCACGCCCTTGAAATAGGCGGCAAAGGCGCGGTCGAACTTGTCAAAGTGCTTCTCGTCCTTGACGAGCGCGGTGCGCGCCAGGTGGTAGAAGTCCTCCATGCTCCAGGCGTCGTCGGAGTTCGGGCCGGCGACGCCCGCCTGCAGGGCTTCGAGCAGGGTGAGGAACTCGCGCACCGACACCGGCAGCTTGCCGGCACGCAGGGCGTAGAAAAAATCGATCAGCATGAAAACTGCCTCCAGCCCTTACCGGGCGCCGGCATATTGCTCTAGAAGATATAGCAACTGGGCACGCGCCTCGGGCCATTCGCCCGCACGCATGCTGTACATGACGGTGTCGCGGATGGTGCCGTCGCGGCGCAGCGCATGGCCGCGGATCACGCCGTCCTTCTTCGCGCCCAGGCGCTCGATGGCGCGCTGGCTGGCAAAGTTGAAGTTGTCGGTGCGCCAGCCGACCACGTGGCAGGCGAGCGGGCCGAAGGCGTGCTCCAGCAGCAGCAGCTTGGCGGCGGTGTTGACGTGGCTGCGCTGGGCGCTCCTGGCATACCAGGTGTAGCCGATCTCCACGCGCCGCACGGCCGGCAGAATGTCGTGGAAGCTGGTGCTGCCCAGCACGCGGCCGCTGGCGTCGTCGAGCACGACGAACGGAAAGCGGTTGCCGGCCTCGCGCATCGCCAGCGCCGTCTCGACGTAGGCCCGCGTCGCTTCAGGCTCGGGGACCGAGGTCACGCGCAGGCGCCACAGCTGGCCGTCGGCGGCCGCCGCGGCCAGGCCCTCCACGTGTTCCAGTGCCAGGGGCTGCAGGCGCACGCCGCGCCCCTGCAAGGTGATGGGTTGGACGAACGCCATGGTGCCTGAACCCCTAGCCCTGGCGGGCGGCACGCGCGCGCCGCCAGCGGCGCGCCAGCTGCAGGCCCAGCCCGCCGCCCAGGCCAACCAGCGCGATGCCGCCGATGCTGGCCGGGCCGTAGCCTTCGGCAAAGATGTCCAGGCCCAGCAGGCGCGACAGGCCGTAGCCCGCCAGCGCCCCGAGCACGAAGCCGACCGCATCGCTCGCGCCTTCCAGCAGGAGCCGTTGTGCTGCAGACATGGAAGCTCCCGGCCGGGTGTCAGCGGTTGCGCTGGTTCATGAAGACCAGCTTCTCGAACAGGCTCACGTCCTGTTCATTCTTCAGCAGCGCCCCGATCAGCGGCGGCACGGCGACCTTGTTGTCGCTGCTTTGCAGCGCGCTTGCCGGGATCTCCTCGGCCAGCAGCAGCTTGAGCCAGTCTATGAACTCGCTGGTCGAGGGCTTCTTTTTGAGGCCCGGCAGGTTGCGCACGTCGTAGAAGGTCTTCATCGCGGCGCTGAGCAGTTCGCTCTTGAGCGTCGGGAAGTGCACGTCGACGATCTTCTTCATCGTCTCCGCGTCGGGGAACTTGATGTAGTGGAAGAAGCAGCGGCGCAGGAAGGCGTCGGGCAGCTCCTTTTCGTTGTTGGACGTGATAAAGACCAGGGGCCGGTGCCGGGCGCGGATCAGCTCGCGCGTCTCATAGCAATAGAACTCCATGCGGTCGAGCTCGCGCAGCAGGTCGTTGGGAAACTCGATGTCGGCCTTGTCGATCTCGTCGATCAGCAGCGCCACCGGCTGCTCGGCCGTGAAGGCCTGCCACAGCACGCCGCGCACGATGTAGTTCTGGATATCGCGGGCGCGCTCCGAGCCCTCAATGTCTGCCAGCTGGCTGTCGCGCAGGCGGCTCACGGCGTCGTACTCGTACAGGCCCTGCTGCGCCTTGGTGGTGGATTTGATGTGCCACTGCAGCAGCGGCATGCCGAGGGCGCCGGCCACTTCCTCGGCCAGCAGCGTCTTGCCGGTCCCCGGCTCGCCCTTGACGAGCAGGGGGCGCTGGAGTGTGATGGCGGCGTTCACCGCCAGCATCAGGTCCTGCGTGGCGACATAGTTCTGGGAGCCTTGAAATTTCATGGAGCGGAGAAGAAAAAGAAGAAGAACGAGGGAAATCGTTGATGAAGAGGCTTGACAGGCGCTCGCTATAATCTTTTTTCACATACGCCGAGACAACCAATCTTCTGATTGTGCGCGCAAAATGAAAAACATCCTGCTTACGATTTTCAGCCTGGCTGTCGCCTGCGCGTCCGGGACGGTGCAAGCCCAGGAAGTGCGGGGCGATGCCAAGGCGGGTGCCGGCAAGATCGCCATGTGCATCGGCTGCCACGGCATCCCGGGCTACCAGGCGAGTTTCCCTGAAGTGCACAAGGTGCCCATGATCTCGGGCCAGGGCGCGGGCTATATCGCCGCCGCGTTGCATGCCTACCAAAAGGGCGAGCGCCGCCACCCCACGATGCGCAGCATCGCCGACTCGCTCACCGACCAGGACATCGCCGACGTGTCGGCCTACTACGCTGCCCAGCCGCGCCAAGCGGGCGCTCCAGCGGCGCGCGAGCCTGACGCACAGGTTGCGCAGCTGCTGCAAAAGGGTGCCTGCGTGTCCTGTCACGGCGACAATTTCTCCAAGCCTATCGACGGCTCGTACCCCAAGATCGCCGGCCAGCACGCCGACTATCTCTACGTTGCCCTCAAGTCCTACAAGGTGGACCACGGTGCCTACGTGGGGCGCAGCAACGGGGTGATGGCGGGTATCGCCAAGCAGTTCACCAACGCCGAATTGAAGAAGCTGGCCCGCTATGTCGGCTCGCTCGACGGCGAGCTGCAAGTGGTGCCGCAGTCGCGCTTCAGGTAAGCGCCCCAGACGCCAGCAAAGCCCGCGCATGCGGGCTTTCCTTTTTGGCCCTTTTCTTCAGTCCGCCGTGGCGCGCCGCTGCACGCAGGCCACGTAGCCCTCGCCATCGGGGGGGCGGCCGGCGCGCTGGGCCTCCCAGAGCATGGTGCCCAGGCATTCCATGGCCACGTGGTGGGCGTCGTGCAGCGAGCCGAGGCGGCGCGCCAGCAGCTCGACTGCCTGCCGGATGCCGCGCGGCTGGTCGATGCTGCACTGCTCGCTGATGGACAGGTGCATGGACAGGTGCAGGAAGGGGTTGGCCTGGTCGGCACCCTCGGCATAGACGCGGGCCAGCGCCGCCTCGGCGTCGGCCAGGTCGGGGTGGTACTCGGGGTGCTCGGCGGTCCACAGCCCGGCCAGGGTCTCGATGGCCTCCATCGGCTGGCCGGCCTGCTGTTTGGCGTGGGCGGCGCAAAAGAAGCGCCGCACGTCGGCTTGTGAGGGGTTGAACATGGCGGCCAGCGTAGCACGCCCCCGAAGGGCCCACGGCCTGCGTGGACTCACAATTTGATAGCTGCCAGCGCTTGACTGGCGGACGCTGGAGGCCGATTTGCCTTCAGGCCGCGGGCGGCTCGTCGTTGCCCTGCGGGGCGCTGGCGCGGGCAGCCATGCGCTCCTGGCGCTCCTTGGCCAGCTGCTCCACCAGCTGCTGGCGGCCCTGGCGGGCGACGGCCAGCATGGCCTCGCGGTCGCCCTGGTGCGCGTACATGCGCTCGGACAGGGCCATGTTGTGCGCCGTGAAACGCTCGGCGAAGGCAGCGGCCTCCTGCGCACTCTCGCCCATCAGCTCCAGCACCGTGCGCGCGCTCAGCACGCTGGCGCGAAACAGCTCGCGCTCGACGTGCTGCACGCCCAGGTCCCGCAGCGCGTGCCAGTGCGTCACGTCGCGCGCGCGGGCGACGATCTGCAAATGCGGGAAGTGCTTGCGCGCGGCCTGCACGATCTTGAGCGACTGCTCGGGCGCGTCCACCGCCACCACAAGCACGCGTGCCTGGCCGGCGCCGGCCAGGCGCAGCAGGGGCACGCGGGTGGCGTCGCCATAAAAGACGCGGTAGCCGAAGGTGTGGGCCACCTCCAGCATCTCCACGCTGTGGTCCAGCACCGTGGCCTCCAGCCCCTGGGCCAGCACCATGCGGGCGACGATCTGCCCGTAGCGGCCGAAGCCGGCAATGATGATGGGTGCGCTTTGCGGCGGCTCCGACAGGGTGCGCTCGTCCGGCACCGGCGGCATGGCCGGCGGGCCCAGGCGCGCATGGCGCAGCAGCAGCGCGCGATCCACCGCCACCAGCAAGAGCGGCGAGAGCAGCATGGACAGCGCCACCGCGCCGATCAGCAGGGAGGCCGCTTCGCCGCCGATGGCGCCGAAGCCGGCGCCGGTCTGGAAGACCACGAAGGCGAACTCGCCGCCCTGCGCCAGCACCAGCGTGAAGACGGGCTGCTCCTGGTAGGGCATGCCGCTGGCGCGCGCCAGCAGCCAGATGACCACGCCCTTGGCGGCCAGAAAGCCCAGCAGCAGCGCCAGCATGGCCCAGGGCGCGCGCGCCAGCACGCCAAAGTCGATGCTCATGCCCACGGCGATGAAGAACAGGCCCAGCAGCAGGCCCTTGAACGGCTCGATGTCGGTCTCCAGCTCGCGCCGGTACTCGCTGTCGGCCAGCAGCACGCCGGCCAGGAAGGCACCCAGCGCCATGGACAGGCCGACCCACAGCATTAGCATGGCGATGCCCACCACCAGGAACAGCGAGGTGGCGGTGAAGATCTCCGGCTGCTTGCTGCGCGCGATCCAGCGCAGCACCGGGCGCAGCAGCAGGCGCCCGCCCAGCACGATGGCGCCCACCACGGCGGCGGTGCGCAGCGCCTCCAGCCCCAGCTCGCCCGCGCCGTGCGGCTGCTGTGCGGCGGCGGCGCCCAGCAGGGGCAGCAGCGCCAGGATGGGAATCGCCGATACATCCTGGAACAGCAGAATGGAGAACGCCTTTTGCCCGCTGTCGGTGCGCATCAGGTTGCGCTCGGCCAGCACCTGCAGCGCAATCGCCGTGGACGACAGCGCCAGCCCCAGGGCCGCCACCAGCGCCACGCGCCAGGGCAGGCCCAGCGCCCAGGCGATGGCCCACAGCACCAGCGCGCAGCCGCCCATCTGCGCCAGCCCGAGGCCCAGGATGGGGCGACGCAGACTCCACAGCCGGCTGGGCTGCAGCTCCAGCCCGACCAGGAACAGCATCAGCACCACGCCGAACTCGGCGAAGTGCAGGATGTCCTGCACGTTGCTCACCAGGCCCAGGCCCCAGGGCCCGATGGCGATGCCGGCCGCCAGGTAGCCGATGATGGCGCCCAGGCCCAGGGCGCGGGCGATGGGCACGGCGATCACCGCCGCGGCCAGGTAGGTGAAGCCGTAGGTGAGCCAGACGGGGGCTTGGGCCATGGTGGGGAGAGAAGGGAAAAAGCGCGGCCGGATGGCCGGAGGAAATTGTGGCACCAGCGGACGCGGCCAAGGGCCGGCTCGGGATTTGCTATGTAATAAATAGCTGCTGGTGATTGACTGGAAAGGGCTGGAGGCTGATTTGGCTTATATATGCCAGTGGCCGGTGCGCAGCATGGCTGGGCGGCGCCCCCCCGTAAAATCGTGCCCTTCTTTTTCTCTGTTTTCCCTTTTTTCTACCGGCGGCACGCACTATGGACTGGCATACCTGGATGGCATTTTTCGCGGCGTCGTGGGTGATCGCCATCTCGCCCGGCTCGGGCGCGGTGCTGTCCATGAGCCACGGGCTGTCGTACGGCGTGCGCGGCGCCGGCGGCACCATCGTCGGGCTGGAGCTGGGGCTGCTGTTCATCCTGGTGGTGGCCGGCGCGGGCGTGGGCTCGCTGCTGATCGCCTCGGAGCTGGCCTTCAGCGTGGTCAAGGTGCTGGGTGCCTGCTATCTCATCTACCTGGGCTGGTGCCAGTGGCGCGCCGGCAGCGCTGGCACCCTGGGCGGAGACGTGACCGCCGCGCCCATGAGCCTGCGCCGGCGCGTCTTCACCGGCGCGCTGACCAACGCCACCAACCCCAAGGGCATCCTGTTCATGGTGGCCGTGCTGCCGCAGTTCATGACCGACACGCGCCCGCTGTGGCAGCAGCTGATGGTGATGGCGGTCACGTTGGTGGCGGTGGACCTGATCGTCATGAGTGGCTACGCCGCCGGCGCCAGCGCGCTGCGCCGCCTGATGCAGAGCGCCAGCGCCATGCGGGCGCAAAACCGCGTCTTCGGCTCGCTGCTGATGGCGGTGGGCGCAGGGCTGTTCTTCGTCAAGCGGGGCGGGCAGAGCGCCTGAGCGGCGCGGTGGCCGGCACGGCCGCCAGCGTCTGCCGTATGCCCTCGGCATACGAGGTCTTGCGCAGCGGCCCTATCAGCTGCGAAAGGGCCGAGTCGGCCATGAGCAGCGGCTCGCTCAGCAGGTAGTGCATCTCCACCATCTCGCGCATGAGGCGGCTGAACAGGCCCAGCAGGCGCAGCGTGCCGCGCCCGGCCACGCGCAGCTTCAGGGGGCGGCCGGTGAGGTGCTCCATTTCCTGGCATCGGCGTCTGCCAGGCGGACCTGGGGGTGGGGCGCGGGCAAGTCGCCCACTGGACACGACGCCGCCGGGCCTCTCGCTACAGTGGCCGGCCATGACAAAGACCTTCCGCAGCTATTCCGAGGTCACTGCCAGCATTGGGCAGGAAGTGGCTGTGACCGACTGGATCGAACTCACCCAGGCGCAGATCGACCTGTTCGCGCAGGCCACGGGCGACCACCAGTGGATCCACACCGACCCGGCGCGGGCGGCGGCCGGGCCGTTCGGCAGCACCATCGCGCACGGCTTTCTGACACTGTCGCTGCTGCCGCGCTTCATGGAGCAGACCTTCGATATCGAAGGCGCGCAGATGGGCGTCAACTACGGGCTCAACCGCGTGCGCTTTCCCGCGCCGGTGCCGGCGGGCAGCCGCGTGAGGGCGCGCCTGGTGCTCGCGGCGGCCGAGCCTGTCGAGCCGGGCGGCCTGCAGATGACCTGGGAGGTGACCGTGGAGCGCGAGGGCGGCGACAAGCCGGTGTGCGTGGCCGAGGCGCTGGTACGCAGCTACGGCGCCGCGGCAGCCTGAATGGCGGCGCAGGCCGCCTGCGAAGAGGGCGCGGGCAGGAAGCTGTTCTGCCGCCAGGCTTCATAGACCGTGACGGCCACGGCGTTGGACAGGTTCAGGCTGCGCTGCGACGCCAGCATGGGTAGCCGCAGCCGCTGGCCGGGGGCGAAACTCTCGCGCAGCGCCTGCGGCAGGCCGCGCGACTCGGCACCGAACACCAGCCAGTCGCCGGGCTGGAAGGCGGTGTCGTAGAAGGACTGCGCGGCGTGCGTGGTCAGGGCGAACATGCGCGAGGGGTCGGGCTCTTCCTCGCGCAGCAGCGCCGTCCAGCCGGCATGGCGACGCACGTCGGCGTACTCGTGGTAGTCGAGCCCCGCGCGGCGCAGCTGTGCGTCGTCCATGGAAAAGCCCAGCGGCTCGACCAGGTGCAGCGTGCAGCCCGTGTTGGCCGCCAGGCGGATCACATTGCCCGTGTTCGGCGGAATCTCGGGCTCGACCAGGACGATGTGGAACATGCGCGCCATTGTGCGCGTGAACCCGCGCCGCGGGCCGGGCCGTGCCCGGCCCGCGGGCGCTTTGTCGTAAACAATCGTTTCACTCCTGCTGCAAGGGTGTGCGCGCCAGCACCAGGGCGTCGACGCCGGCAGCGCCCGCCGCCCGCAGCGTCAGGGCGGCCGCGTGCAGCGTGGCGCCAGTGGTGGTCACATCGTCCACCAGCAGCGCCCGGCGACCGGTGACCGCCGCGGCGGCCAGGGGCTCGAGCATGAAGGCGCCGCGCAGGTTGGCCAGCCGCTGCCTGCGCCCGAGCGAACTCTGCGCCGGCGTATCGTGCGGCCGCAGCAGCAGCGCGGGGAGCACCGGCCCCGCCGGCGCCAGCGCGCGCGCCAGCAGCAGTGCCTGGTTGTAGCCGCGCTCGCGCAGCCGCGCGGCGCCCAGCGGGACGGGCAGCACCAGGTCGGCGCGCCCGAGTACCTCCCGCGCGCCATGCGCCTGGCGCATCAGGGCGGCCAGGGGCGCCGCCCATCCCGGATCGGCGCCGAACTTGAACTGCGCCACCACGCCAGCCCAGGGGTGGCCGTAGTCCACGGCGGCGACGCACCAGTCCAGGGGCGGCGGCTCGCGCAGGCAGGCGCCGCAGCGTGCGGCTCCCTCGATCGGGCGGGCGCAGCCCGTGCAGCGCGGCCGGCCCTGGACGAAGCGGGCGCGGCAGGCCGTGCACAGGCGCTGTGCCGGCCAGGCATGGCACAGCGCGCACTGACTGGGCACCAGGGCGGCGGTGCGTGCCAGCCAGCGCCGCGCAAAGCCCGGGCGCACGACGGAAAACATGGCTCAATATACTGGCCGCCCAGCGAAATCATGTCCGAACACCTGCCCCCCACTATCGACCCGACCGCGGCCCGGCGCTGGCACGCCCTGCTGCCGCAGCAATCCCCCTGGCTGCACGAGGAGGTGGCGCGGCGCATGAACGAGCGGCTGGCCTGGATCGTCAAGGCCCCCGGGTCCTGGTGCGACTGGGACCCGCTGCACGGCGGCCTGGAGGGCCACGCCCTGGTGGCGGCGCAGTTCCCGCAGGCAGACGTGCACGTGGCCGAGACCTCGTCCGCGCGCGGCCAGGCGCAGGTGCGCACGCAGCTGGCGCGGCCCTGGTGGAGCCCCGGCCGCTGGACGGCGGGGGCGACGCGCTTCGGCATCCCGCCCGAGGGCGGTGTGCAGATGCTGTGGGCCAACATGGCGCTGCACATGGCGCCCGAGCCGCAGGCACTCATCGGCCAGTGGCACCGCGCCCTGGCCGTGGACGGCTACCTGATGTTCTCCTGCTTCGGGCCGGACACGCTGCGCGAGCTGGCGCAGCTGTATGCGCGCGCCGGCTGGCCCGCACCCGCGCACGCCTTCACCGACATGCACGACTGGGGCGACATGCTAGTGCATGCCGGCTTCGCCGACCCGGTCATGGACATGGAGCGCATCACGCTCACCTTCCCGACCCCCGCGCGGCTGCTGGCCGAGCTGCGCGGCCTGGGGCGCAACCTGTCGGTGACGCGCTTTCCCGCGCTGCGCGGGCGTGGCTGGCATGCCGAGCTCGAGCGCCGGCTGGCAGCCGAGCTGGCCGGGCCGGGGGGCGACGCCCCGCTGGCCTTGACCTTCGAGATCGTCTACGGCCACGCCGTCAAGCCCACCCCGCGCGTGCGGGTGCAGGGGCACAGCGCCGTGCCCTTGGCGGACATGCGCGCCATGCTGCACGCAGGGCGCGAGCGGGCGCGCTGATCCGCCGCCGGGGCGCTCTGCCGTGCGCTGTCAATGACCTTGATCAATGCGCGCTACAATAATTTTCGCTAGTGGGAAGGGGGGACTGCTTCCGGTCCGATGGCTCCGGCCTGCCTCCTGCTCGGGCTAACGCGTATTGCAGCGTCGTCCGGGGCTGGGGCATGCTGGGTGCAGCGGAAGGTTGCGTTTCGCCGCACCGCTTCGTGGAGACAACGGGCCGCCAACGTCGCGTCCCGGACCGGCAAGGCCGGGCAGGGCGCGCCGCGCCCGGCCAGCCCGTGCAGGTCAACTGGAGCTTGGAAGCAAAGTGAGAACCATGAGACACATTTCCGACAAGCTGAGCTCTTCGCTGCTGGCGCTTGGCGCGTGGCTTGCCACCTCGGCCCACGCGGTGCAGGACCTGCCCGGCGGCCCCGCCGTCAACCAGCTCAACCTGGCGCCTCCGGTGACCCGCATTGCCCAGGAGCAGCACTTCCTGCACTGGATGCTGCTGGTGGTCTGCACCATCATCTTCCTGGGCGTCTTTGGGGTGATGTTCTATTCCATCTGGAACCACCGCAAGTCGCGCGGCGCCCAGGCCGCCAACTTCCACGAGTCCGTCACGGTGGAAGTCGCCTGGACCATCATCCCCTTCGTCATCATCGTCCTGATGGCGCTGCCCGCCACCAAGGTGCTGGTCGCGCAGAAGGACACCACCAACGCCGACCTGACCATCAAGGCCACCGGCTACCAGTGGAAGTGGGGTTACGACTACCTCTCCGGCGAGGGCGAGGGCCTGGGCTACATCTCCACGCTCGACAGCAGCCACCGGCAGATGTCCGACAGCGGCGACGTCTCGGGTGCCCCGGCCGACTACCTGCTCAAGGTGGACAACCCGCTGGTCGTGCCCGTGGGCAAGAAGGTGCGCGTCATCACCACCGCCAATGACGTCATCCACTCCTTCATGGTGCCGGCCTTCGGCATCAAGCAGGACGCCATCCCGGGCTTCGTGCGCGACACCTGGTTTCGCGCCGAGCGGGTGGGCGACTACTACGGCCAGTGCGCCGAGCTGTGCGGCAAGGAGCACGCCTACATGCCCATCCACGTGAAGGTGGTGTCGGCGCCCGAATACACCGCCTGGGTCGACCAGGAGCGCAAGAAGGCCGCGGCGAAGCAGGACGACCCGAACAAGGTCTGGACGCTCGAGGCCCTGCTGCCGCGCGGCGAGAAGGTCTATGCCGCCAACTGCGCGGCCTGCCACCAGGCCAACGGCAAGGGGGCCGGGCCCATCAAGCCGCTGGACGGCTCTGCCATCGTGCGCGACGAAGACCACACCAAGCAGATCCTGATCCTGCTGCACGGCGCCGCCGCAGGCGCCATGCCGTCCTGGGCGCAGCTGAGCGACACCGACCTGGCCGCCGTGGCCACCTACACCAAGAACGCCTGGAGCAACAAGACAGGCCAGATCGTGCAGCCGGCCGAAATCGTGGCCCAGCGCGGCAAGTGAACCCCCGGCAACGCCCAACGCATCGAGGAAGCAAGTCATGAGCGCAGTTCTGGACAACCACGGGCACGGCGGCGCGGGCCACGCTCACGGCGCGGACGACCACCACCACGCCTTGCCCACCGGCTGGCGCCGCTGGGTCTACGCCACCAACCACAAGGACATCGGCACGCTGTACCTGCTGTTTTCCTTCACCATGCTGATGGTCGGCGGCATTCTGGCGATGCTGATCCGCGCCGAGCTGTTCCAGCCCGGCCTGCAGCTGGTCAACCCCGAGC